>NZ_JAGRQY010000138.1:0-45490 GCF_018223905.1 Klebsiella sp. 28 | reverse complement strand
CCCATGCGACGACCATCGATTACCGGACGAATACCGATCTTCGGTAAGCTGATTTTTTTCATTACAGATCCCTCAGGTTATGCGGATAACAGGTTTAGTTCGTCGCCGCTTGTGAACGGAAACGGGCAAAAATAAAGATGATGGCGAAGCACAGCGCCGGGACCAGTTCGGCGGTCGGGATATTGCCGGCGGCGTCGCTGACAAAGCCCATCACCGGGGTAACGATCCCGCCGCCGATAATGGTCATGACGATAAATGACGAGCCATATTTGGTGTCCTGGCCCAGATGCTTAATCCCCAGCGAGAAGATGGTCGGGTACTGAATGGACATAAAGGCGCTGCACAGGGTCAGGGCCAGCAGACCGACGTGGCCGCCGCTGAAGGCGGAGAGCAAGCAGAGCAGCATGGCGATAAACGCATAGATAGCGAGCACGTTGTGCGGCGCGAAGCGGCGGATAAGCCAGGTGCCGGTAAAACGGCCGATAAAGAAGCAGACCATGGTGGCGGTCAGGTAGTTGGCGGCGAAACCGGCCGTCATGCCCGGGATCTCTTCGATAGCGTAGCGAATCAGGTAGCTCCAGCAGGCGGTTTGCGCGCCGACGTAGCAGAACTGGGCCAGTACCGCCCAGCGCCAGTGGCGGATGCGCATCAGGCGCGTCAGCGAGGCGAAAAAAGTGCTCTGCGCGCTGTCGCTGTGGTCATCGCTTTGCAGGGAGGGGAAGCGGGTGCAGACGATCAGCAGGGCGACCAGCAGGACAATGGCCACGATAATCATATAGGGGGTTTGTACCGACAGGACCAGACTGTGCTTCCAGGCGCTGAGCTGTTCCGGCGTCATTTTATCCAGCACCTCCTGCGGCTGATGCGGGACGTTAGACAAAATAAGACTCTGGCCAAATACCACGGCAATAATGGCGCCGAATGAGTTAAAGGTCTGGGCCAGATTAAGGCGGAAGTGACCGCCGCTTTCCGGACCGAGGACGGTGACAAACGGGTTGGCCGCGGTTTCCAGACAGCCAAGCCCGGCAGCGATAATAAATAATCCAATGAGAAATAAGGTGTAATTCATCACTTCGGCGGCAGGCCAGAACAGCGCGGCGCCGCAGGCATATAAAAACAGCCCCGTAAGGATGCCGGCTTTGTAGCTGAATTTTTTCATCAACATCCCGGCGGGGATGGGAATAATAAAATAGCCAAAGTAAAAGGCCGATTGAATTAATCCGGCCTGGAAGTTAGTCAGGGTAAAGGCCTGTTGAAATTGCGGTAATAAAATATCATTCAGATTATTTGCCACGGCCCACAGAAAAAAGAGGGAGCACAGCAGAGCGAAAGGAATAATGTAGCTCTTACTCTGCCCGCTCTCCATGGCGCGGTAACTTTGCGTTGGTATCGTTGTGTTTCCCATAGCGTCCTCATCAGTTCAGAAGCATTTACAACAGCATTCAGGGCGCAGTCTGGTGCTGCAGCAGACCGCAAAATTAAGTGAGCTCAGGTGACGCGCCGGTGAGTGAAATGAAAGTCACGGCGGAACCCATGGCTTCATTTTCAAATAAAAACCGTCTGTTAATATGATGATGGTCACACTTAACGTACTGTGGGCCATTTTATGTGATTATTGTCACTTTAATTTTTCAAAAACGCTGACCGTTTGAGAAAATAAATTCACAAAACCACAACGCTAATGACCGAATGAATATATATCGTGGAAAACGGGCAAATGTTACAAAGAAATAAAATGCCCGCTTGATGAAATATTATTAAGAACGGGCATTTTAATCTCTCTCGTAATGGGCATGGTTGCTTTATTCATGGCGGAATAATTGACGCGGCTCACAAAAAATAATCATGAAAATTCCCCTTTGAATATTCAGGTTGATGATGAAGACCATTATTCACCCTATCCCACGGTAGCCGACGATATTTCTGTTGCCCTGCCGTTGATGGATGATGAGTCACCAAAAGAGGAACGCAATGGAAAGAAACAGACTGGCCCGGCAGATTATCGATACCTGCCTGGAAATGACCCGCCTGGGGTTAAATCAGGGGACCGCCGGCAATGTCAGCGTGCGCTATCAGGGAGGAATGCTGATCACCCCTACCGGTATCCCATATGAAAAGCTGACGGAAGACAAGATCGTCTTTATTGATGCCGACGGCCAGCATGAGCAGGGAAAACTGCCCTCCAGCGAATGGCGTTTTCATCAGGCGGCCTACCAGACGCGACCCGATGCCCAGGCGGTGGTCCACAATCACGCTGTCCATTGTACGGCGGTGTCGATCCTCAACCGGCCCATCCCGGCCATCCACTATATGATCGCCGCGGCCGGCGGGAATTCGATCCCCTGCGCGCCCTATGCCACCTTCGGCACCCGCGAACTGTCTGAGCATGTCGCGGTGGCGCTGAAGCACCGCAAAGCCACGCTGCTGCAGCATCACGGCCTGATCGCCTGCGAGGCCAGCCTGGAGAAAGCGCTCTGGCTGGCGCATGAAGTGGAGGTCCTGGCCCAGCTCTACCTCAGTACGCTGGCGATTACCGACCCGGTCCCGGTGCTGGATGACGAGGCGATCGCCATCGTGCTGGAGAAGTTCAAAACCTACGGATTACGCATTGAAGAGTGATGCCGCAACGCTAACAGGAGAGCCACGATGGCAAACAGAATGATCCTCAATGAAACGGCATGGTTTGGCCGGGGGGCGATAAACGCATTAACCGATGAAGCGGTGCGGCGCGGTTATCGTAAAGCATTGATCGTCACCGACAGCACTCTCGCCCGCTGCGGCGTGGCGGCGAAAGTCACCGACAAACTGGATGCCGCCGGGCTGGCATGGGATATATTCAGCGACGTGATCCCTAACCCGACCATCGCCGTGGTCCAGCAGGGGCTGCAGGCCTTTCAACGCAGCGGGGCGGATTACCTGATCGCCATCGGCGGCGGTTCGCCGCAGGATACCTGTAAGGCGATCGGTATTATTCAGCGTAACCCGGAATTCGCCGATGTCCGTAGCCTCGAGGGGCTGTCGCCCACCCGTCAGCCCAGCGTGCCGATCTTCGCGGTGCCGACCACCGCGGGTACCGCGGCGGAGGTGACGATTAACTATGTCATCACTGATGAAGAACAGCGGCGCAAATTCGTCTGTGTCGACCCGCACGATATTCCGCAGGTGGCCTTTATCGATGCCGATATGATGGACGCTATGCCGCCGGCGCTGAAGGCGGCTACCGGCGTGGACGCCCTGACGCATGCTATCGAAGGGTACCTCACTCGCGGCGCCTGGGCTTTGACCGATGCTCTGCACCTCAAGGCCATCGAGATCATCGCCGGCGCGCTGCGCGGCTCGGTTGCCGGAGACGCCGGCGCGGGGGAAGCTATGGCGCTCGGCCAGTATGTGGCGGGGATGGGATTTTCCAACGTTGGGCTTGGCCTGGTACACGGTATGGCGCATCCGCTCGGCGCTTTTTACAACACGCCGCACGGCGTGGCGAATGCCATCCTGCTGCCGCACGTGATGCGCTTTAATGCTGAGGCGACCGGGGAAAAATATCGCGACATCGCCCGGGCGATGGGCGTCAGGGTGGAAGCGTTAAGCCTGACCGCCGCGCGCGAGGCGGCAGTAGAGGCGGTCTGCCAGCTTAACCGCGATGTCGGTATTCCCGGCCATCTGCGCGAGGTGGGCGTCAGGAAAGAGGATATTCCGGCGCTGGCCCAGGCGGCGCTGGCGGATGTGTGTACCTGCGGCAACCCGCGCGAGGCGAGCCTGGCGGATATCGTCGGGTTATATCAGGCGGCCTGGTGATTGCCTGGCCCGGGTAAAGCAGGCAGTGCCGGAGGCAGTCACCCTGCACCGGCGCACCTCTTAACGAAGGTCAGCGCGTCAGCCGCAGCTGCTGCAGATTGCCGTCCAGCTGGAGGTCGGTCTGCAGGCGGGCCACCTCCCGGCAGGTGAAGGCCATCTCCTGATGCGCGGCCAGCTTTTTGCGCCACTTCTCCGGGACCTCGGCCAGACGGGCGTACAGCCCCTCCAGGTCCTGAAACTCGTTCAGCAGCTGGGCGGCGCTTTTGGGTCCAATGCCCGCCACGCCCGGCACCTTCGAGCTGCTGATCCCCGCCAGCCCCCAGTAATCCGCCAGCTGCTCCGGGGTGACGCCGAACTCGCTGGCGATGAAGGGGGCGTCCAGCCAGCGCTTCTGAAAGTAGTCGCGGATGCGGATGGTGGGCGACAGCAGCTGGCAGTAGCCTTTGTCGGTGGAGACAATGGTGGCCTGATGGCCCGCCTGGGCCACCTTCACCGCCAGGGTGGCGGCGAGATCGTCCGCTTCGCTGCCCGGCGAGGCCCAGCAGCGGATCCCCCGCTGTTCGAAGGCGGACCGCAGCGCCGGCATCTCGGCCACCAGCGTCTCCGGCATCGGCGCGCGGCCGGCTTTGTACTCCGGCAGGCGCTGGTGGCGCCAGCCGTGGGCGCGATCCTCATCATCGAACACCGCCACTGCGTGGGTGGGCTGACTGTGGACAATCAGCTGCTCCAGGGCATGCAGGCAGGTATCGACGCAGGGTGAACCCTGCACCGCGTGGATGCGGCGGATTAGATTTAACGCGTCGACGATTAACAGATGAACAGCCACAGATACCCCCTTATTCTCAGCGTCTTTAGGGTAACATCGCCATCAGATCGAGGCTATCTGCGCCTGAACAATCAGGAAGATAACGCGCAAATTTCGCTAACTGACCGCCATCAGCGGTCTGATGACGTCCGGCGCGGGTTCGCCGTACCACACCGCTTCGCGCACCGGGACCGGTTTGGCGATAAGCCCGAGGGCGTAAAAGCGATCGGCGATGGTCTGCTGGGCGCGGATCACCGACAGATCCATCGGCCGCGGGCGATGGCTGCGGCGGGCGAGGGCCATGCTCAGCGACCGGGCGTCGATCCCCAGCTCTGCCGAGAGTAAGCGGGCCGCTTCGCCGCGATGCGAGTCGATAAACTGCCCGGTGTGGGTCAGCTCCGTCAGCAGGCGGCGCATGATATCGCCATGCTGAGCGAGGTAGTCCCGTCGCGAAAGATAAAACTGATGGTTGTTGACCCGGCCTTCGCCGCTGGCGACCACCCGCAGCTCGCCGGTGTGTTCGGCGTCGCTGAGCAGCGGATCCCACATCATCCAGGCGTCAACCGCCAGATAGTCGCTGGCGGTCAGCGGATATTTCGGCGGGGTATAGACCACCCGCACATCGTTCAGACCCAGGCCGGCGTCCTCGAGGATCTGCAGCAGCAGCCAGTGGACATTCGACCCTTTATTGAGGGCGATGCGTTTACCGCGCAGATCGCTGAGCTGGCGAATGTCGCTCTCCTGCGGGACGACCATCGCCACGCTGCGCGGCGCCGGCGGCTCCCACGCCACGTACATCAGTTCGCTATTGCTGGCCTGGGCAAACACCGGCGGCGCTTCTCCGGTGGTGCCGAAGTCGATCTCGTTGCAGGCGAGGGCGTGGAGGAGCTGCGGTCCGGCAGGAAACTCACTCCACAGCACGTTGACGCCGAGGCTGGCGAAGGCGGTTTCCAGGCTCTGACGGGCTTTCAGGATCCCGAGGCTGCCGAAGCGCTGGTAGCCAATGCGCAGTTCGCGATCGGCCCCGGCTGCGTTGGCGAACGCCCGCGGCGGCGCAGGCGGGCGGCGGCGGCTTTTGATCAGCCCGAGGTTAGCGAGCTGGGTGCGCAAGGTATGCCGGCTGATCCCCAACAGCGCGGCCGCCTGGCTCTGGTTATCGTCGCAATGCGCCATGGCGTGGCGAATCAGGGCGCTGGTCACTCGCTGCCACAGCGGCTCGCCGGGAAGCGCCAGCTGGTGGCGAATAAAGTCGTCCAGTTCATGATCGCTCGCCGGCCCCGGGGCGTCGTTGAGCGTCGCCAGGCGCAGCTGGGCAGGACTGATCTCCTCTTCTTTACTGAGCAGCACCGCGTTGTGCAGGGTGTTTTCCAGCTCGCGAATATTGCCCGGCCACGAATAGTCCATCAGCCGGGCCAGTGATTCCGGCGCCAGACGCAGGGTTGGCCGCCCGAGGCGCCGGGCGTAGAGTGATAAAAAGTGGTGCGCCAGCAGCGGGATATCCTGCCGACGCTGGCGCAGCGGCGGCAGCGGCACCACCGCGATATTCAGTCGATAGTAGAGATCCTCGCGAAAGCGGCGCTCGCGGATCGCCTGGGCCAGGTCAACGTGGGTGGCGGCAATCACCCGGACATTCACTTTAATCGCTTTGCGTGAGCCGACGCGGGTAATTTCACGCTCCTGCAGCACTCGCAGCAGCTTCACCTGCAGCGGCAGGCTTAATTCGCCGATCTCGTCCAGCAGCAGCGTCCCCCCTTCCGCGGCTTCAAACCAGCCGGGCTGTCCCTGCTGCGCGCCGGTGAAGGCGCCTTTCTCATGGCCGAACAGTTCGGCTTCGGCGAGGCTCTCGGTCAGCGCGCCGCAGTTAACGGCCAGAAACGGCTGCTGGCGACGGGCGCTGTGATGATGGAGATAGCGGGCCACCACCTCCTTGCCGGTGCCGGTTTCGCCCACGATCAGCACGGTCGCCTCCGTTGGCGCGAGTTTGTCCAGCAGGCTCTGGAAGGCCTTCGACGCCGGGTCGATCAGCGCGGGAGCGGTGGAAGGGGATTCTGGGTTCAGCATAGCGGGCCTCCGATCGTTGACGCTCTGAACTTATCCTGCGGCGGCCGCAGAAACCAGAGGGGGAAGGCCCGCGGCTGTTGCAAATGCGCCAGCGGATGCGCGGCGGCTGCGCGATTTGCAACAGCGCGGCGCGGCGAAGCCGTTTTCAGTGCATTGATTTTAAAAGATTAATTTTTTATTCACCATTGGCATGATTATCGCTAACACCCATATAACCAAATTAAAACATCTCTTCGATAAATATCGGATATGGTTATATAGGAAATAGATAATGACGCAGCAAGCTCCCGACAAGATCAATGTCTTCTGGTTCTTACCTACCCACGGCGATGGCCGTTATCTGGGTACCACCGAGGGTGGACGCCCGGTCGATTTACCTTATCTGCAGCAGGTGGCGCTGGCAGCCGACAGCCTGGGCTACTACGGCGTGCTGATCCCCACCGGTAAAAGCTGTGAAGATTCGTGGCTGGTGGCCTCGGCGCTGGCGCCGTTGACCCGCCGTCTGCGCTATCTGGTGGCGGTCAGGCCGGGCCTGCAGCCGCCAACCCTGGCGGCGCGGATGGCGGCCACCCTCGACCGTTTATCGGAAGGTCGGCTGCTGATCAACGTCGTTACCGGCGGCGACCCGGTGGAAAACAAAGGCGACGGTATCTTCCTCAGCCACAGCGAGCGCTATCAGGTGACCCGCGAATTTCTTGATATTTACACCCGCCTGCTGCGCGGGGAAAAAGTGGATTATCACGGCGAGCATATTCACGTGGAAGGCGCTGAGGTGTTGTTCCCGCCGGTGCAGGAGAATGGCCCGCCGCTCTATTTCGGCGGCTCTTCTGATGCGGCCATTGATGTGGCGGCCGAGCAGATCGACAGCTATCTGACGTGGGGCGAACCCCCGGAACTGGTGGCGGAGAAGCTGGCGGTGGTGCGCGAGCGCGCCGCGGCCCGCGGACGCACCCTGCAGTACGGCATTCGTCTGCACGTCATTGTGCGCGAAACGGAAGAAGAGGCATGGGCCGCCGCCGACCGGCTGATCGCCCATCTTGACGACGATACCATTGCCCAGGCGCAAAAGATCTTCGCCCGCATGGACTCGGCCGGCCAGGCGCGGATGAGCGCCCTGCATCAGGGATCGCGCGATAATCTGCGCATTGCGCCCAATCTGTGGGCCGGCGTCGGACTGGTGCGCGGCGGCGCGGGTACCGCGCTGGTAGGTAATCCGCAGCAGGTAGCGGAACGCATCCGCGAATATCAGGCGCTCGGCATCAGCAACTTTATCTTCTCCGGCTACCCACATCTGGAAGAAGCGCACCGCTTTGCTGAGCTGGTGATGCCTCTGTTGCCGCTGGAAAACGGGGCCTCGTCGAAGGCGCGTAGCGTGAACACCGGTCCGTTTGGCGAAACCATCGGCGGCGATAAGCGCCCGGTGCGCCAGGTCAGCGCCAGCTGATGGCCCGGAGCGCGACCATGAGACAGCATACCGGAGGAGGGCAGCGATGAGTGCAGAACCGCATATCGTGATTATCGGCGGCGGCTTTAGCGGCGCGGCGGTGGCGATTGAGCTGCTGCGCCTGGCGCCGAACGGGGTGCGCGTGACGCTGCTGGAGCCGCGCCAGTCCCCCGGGGCCGGGGTGGCCTACTCCACTGCGGAGCCGACGCACCGGATTAACGTTCCGGCCGCTCGCATGCAGCTGGCCGGCGACGAAGAGGGCGCCTTCGATCATTGGTACCGCCATCAGCCTGCCTTTACCGTCGATGTGCAGGCGCTGCGCCCGGACGGTTCCGTCTACCCTCAGCGCGGCCAGTTTGGTCGCTATGTGGCGCAGCGTTTTGCCGACGCCGCGGCGTCCAGCGGCGGACGGCTTCGCCACCTGCGCGATCGGGCGCTCGCTTTTCATCAGGGGACGGTGACCACCGACGGCGGCCTGCAGCTTAAGGCCGATCTGCTGGTGCTGGCGATCAGTCATCCACCGCCTTCGCTGCCGGCACAGGCCGAAGCCTGGCGTCATCATCCGGCGCTGATTGCCAACCCGTGGCAGCCAGGCGCGCTCGATGCCATCGCCCCGCACGCCCGGGTGGCGGTGATGGGCACCGGATTAACCATGGCCGATACGGTCGCGACGCTGGACCGGCTGGGCCACCGCGGCAGTATCGTCGCCTTTTCGCGCCATGGCCTGCTGTCGCGCGGCAACCTTAGCGGCGCAGGGGCAACCTGGCCTGGCGACTATCAGCAGGGCAGCCTGCGCCAGCGCCTGCGCCAGATCCGCCTCGACGTCGCGTATGCGGCGCAGCAGGGCCTGAGCTGGCAGGTGGTGCTGGATGCGGTTCGTCAGCAGGGGCAACGGATCTGGCAGGCGCTCAGCGTCGCCGATCGCCAGCGTTTTCTGCGCCATCTGCGCCATTACTGGGATGTCCACCGCTACCGCGTGGCGCCGCAGGTCGCCGAGGTGCTGGAGGCGCGCCAGCGCACGGGCAGTCTGCAGGTGCAGGCGGCCAGGCTACTGTCGATAAGCGGTGAAGGCGAAACGCTGTGTCTGACGCTGGCGCGGCGCGGCGGCGGCGTGCAGACGCTGAGCGTCGATCACCTGATCCTGACCACCGGACCCGCACACCGCGCCCTGACCGACAGCCAGCCATTTTTACAGGACCTCGCCCGCCGCGGCCTGATTCGCGCCGATGCCCTCGGCATGGGCCTGGAGGTGGACAGCCGTTCCCGGGCAGTGGCTGAGCCGCACGTTGAGGCGCTGCCGGTGCTGGTGGCCGGTCCGGCCGCCCGCGGGCGTTTTGGCGAACTGATGGGCCTGCCGCAGGTAGCCGACCATGCCGCTGACGTGGCGGCGCAAGCGTTACTCACGCTCGGGATCCCGCAGGACTCCCGATGTCCTGCGTACTGAATACCTCTCTTTCTTTTCCCTGATTCATTTTGCCGCGTGCGCCCCGGCGACGGGCCGCGCTATGGAGATTGCTATGTCATCACAACGTGAAATTCGTCTTAACGCTTTCGATATGAACTGCGTCGGCCATCAGTCGCCGGGCCTGTGGGCGCATCCCCGGGATCGCTCCTGGCAGTATAAAGATCTGGAGTACTGGGTGGATCTGGCGCGGCTGCTGGAGCGCGGCAAGTTCGACGGGCTGTTTATCGCCGACGTGCTGGGGATCTATGACGTGCTGAACGGCAGCGGCGATGCGGCGATCCGCCAGGCGACGCAGGTTCCGGTCAACGATCCGCTGGCTCTGATCACCCCAATGGCGCTGGTGACGGAGCATCTGGGCTTCGGCCTGACCGCCTCGCTGTCGTTTGAGCATCCTTACCCCTTCGCTCGTCGTCTGTCGACGCTCGATCATCTGACCAAAGGGCGGGTGGGCTGGAATATCGTCACCTCCTATCTGGAGAGCGGGGCGCGCAATATCGGCCAGCAGACCCAGACCGACCATGACACCCGCTATGACTATGCCGATGAGTATTTGCAGGTGATCTATAAGTTGCTGGAGGGAAGCTGGGAGGATGGGGCGGTGCTGCGCGACAGAGAGCGGAAGATCTTCAGCGATCCGCGGAAAATCTATCCCATTAACCATCAGGGACAGTTCTTTTCCGTGCCGGGGATCCACCTCTGCGAGCCATCCCCGCAGCGCACGCCGGTGCTGTATCAGGCGGGGGCGTCCAGCCGCGGCAAACAGTTCGCCGCCGGCCATGCCGAATGCGTCTTCGTCGCAGCGCCGTCGAAGGTGCTGCTGAAGAAGACGGTGGCGGATATTCGCCGCCGGGCAGCTGAGGCGGGGCGCGATCCGCACAGCATCCTGATCTTCAACCTGCAGACGGTGATTGTCGGCGACACCGACCGCGAGGCACAGGCGAAGTGGCAGGAATATAAGCAGTACGTCAGCTATGAAGGCGCGCTGGCGCTGCTCTCCGGCTGGACGGGGATCGATTTCGGCCAGTATCAGCCGGATCAGGTGCTGAAGTATCTGCACACCAACGCCATTCAGTCGGCGGTGGAGGCCTTTTCGACCGCTGATCCGAACCGCCAGTGGACGGTGCAGGCCCTGGCCGATTGGGCGGGGATCGGCGGCTTCGGTCCGCTGGTGGTTGGCAGCGCGCAAACCGTGGCGGACGAGCTGCAGTCCTGGGTCGAAGAGACGGACGTCGATGGCTTTAACCTCGCCTATGCCGTCACTCACGAAACCTTCCGCGATGTCGTCGAGCTGCTGGTGCCTGAGCTGCAAAAGCGCGGCGTCTTTAAGCAAGAGTACCGCGAGGGGACCCTGCGCGAAAAACTGTTCGGCGGCGGCCCGCGTCTGGCCGCGCCTCACCCGGGCGCCAGCTACCGCCGCGATGCGCGCACGGCGGCATCGGTAGAGGAGAAGGTGACATGATCGCTATTGATGACCTGCATAAAAGTTACCGCACGGCGGATGGCCGGCTCAGCGCGGTGCTGAAAGGGCTGTCGCTGCAGGTGCCTGAGCGCTCCATCACCGCGGTGGTGGGGCCGAGCGGCGCCGGTAAATCAACCCTGGCGCGCTGCATCAGCCTGCTGGAGCAACCGGACAGCGGCAGCATTCGTATCAATGGCCAGGATCTGTCAGCGCTGTCCGGCGAGGCGCTGCGCCGGGAACGGCGGGCGATTGGCACCGTTTTCCAGTCTTCGGCGCTGTTGAGCCGCAGGACCGCCTGGGAGAATGTCGCCCTGCCGCTGGCGTGGCTTGGTGTGGTGGAGCGCGATATCAAGGCGCGGGTTGGCGAGCTGCTGGAGAGCGTCGGCCTGAGCCACAAAGCGGATGCCTGGCCGGCCCAGCTCTCAGGCGGCCAGCGCCAGCGGATCGGCATTGCCCGCGCGCTGGCGCTGCGCCCGTCCGTTCTGCTGGCGGATGAAGCCACCTCCGGCCTCGATCCTCAGGCCACGGCCTCGGTGCTGGCTCTGCTCAAGCGGCTGCGTGATGAGTACCAGCTGGCGATCGTCCTGATTACCCATGAAATGGACGCGGTGCGCACGGCGGCGGATGCGGTGGCGGAGATCCGCGACGGGACGATCGTCCAGTACGGGCGGATCGAAGATCTGCTGGCGCGTCCCGATTCTCTGCTCGGCCAGCAGCTGTTGCCGCTGACGCCGGCGGCAGCTACCCATAGCGATCTGCTGCTGCGTCTGAGCTACCGCTGGGATGTGCCGGTGGCCACCGACTGGATCAGCCGCCTGAGCCAGCAGTGGGGGCTGCAGATCGATCTCCTTGGCGGTCACGTCGAGGTGATTAATGGTCGGCTGGCCGGTCGCCTGCAGGCCGGAGTGCGCTTTCAGGGCGAACGCCTGTCGCCCGCGCGACTGCAGGGCCTGCTGGCGCAGCTCGGCATAACGGCGGAGATCCTCGACAGCGCGCCGTTGCTCAGGGAGGCGGTATGAAACCGACAGTCATCAGTCAGGATACCCCCTGGGGCGAAATCCCTTCGCTGCTGCTCCCCGCCTATGGCGAAACCTGGCTGATGGTGGCCATTGTGATGCTGTTTGTCGTCACGCTGGGGGGGCTGGTGGGGGTGGTGTTGTTTAACGCCTCGCCGCGGGGCTTATTTCCGCACGCACTGCTGTACCGGCTGCTGAACTGGGTGGTCAATATGGGACGTTCGCTGCCGTTTCTGGTGCTGATGGCCGCCATTATCCCGTTCACTTACTGGCTGACCGGCACCACGATTGGCATCCCCGCCGCGGTAGTGCCGATGATCGCCGCCGGCGTCCCGTTCTTTGGCCGTCTGGTGGAGAACGCGCTGCGCGAGTTGCCGGCGGAGGTCACCGCGGTGGGGGTCGTCTGCGGCGGGTCGCGCTGGCAAATCATTGCCAGCGCGCAGCTCAGTGAAGCCATGCCCGCGCTGGCGGCGGCGGTGACGCTAAACCTGGTCTCGATGATCGAGTATTCGGCTATCGCCGGGACCATCGGCGCCGGCGGCATCGGCTACCTGGCCGTGGTGTACGGCTATCAGCGCTTCGACAACCACATCATGATCGCGACGATCGTTGCCCTGATCGCCACGATCCAGTTGATTCAATTTTTGGGTGACCGTCTGGTCAACCGTTTACGCCACACGCAGGGGAACCTTGTATGACAACAGAGCAATTTGAGTTACGTAAAGCGCGGCGCTGGCCCTGGCTGGCGGCGCTGGCGGTGATTATCCTGCTCGCCATCGCCTTCTGGTGGTGGCGGGGACATACCCAAAGCCAGCAGGTGGTCTTCGGCAGCACGTTAAAAATTCACTACGAGCCGGCGATGGCCGGCGAGCAGCGGATCATTGAGTATATTAATCAGCATATTGCGCCCGATTACGGTCTGAAACTGGAGGCGGTGGGGGTGCAGGATCCGGTCCAGGCTGACCGCGCGGTAGCGGAAGGTCAGTATGCCGGGACGATCTATCAGCATCAGTGGTGGCTTAAACAGGTGGTGGACGCTAACGGCTTTGCGCTGTCGACCACGGTGCCGGTGTTCCAGTGGGCGTTTGGCATCTATTCCGACCGCTACTCGTCGGTACAGGCGTTGCCCAACGGCGCGACCATTGTCGTGCCTGACGATGGCGCCAATCAGGGGCAGGCCCTGTGGCTGCTCCAGCGCATTGGGTTGATCTCGCTCGACCCGGCGGTGGAGCCGCGCACGGCGAAGCTGAAAAATATTGTCGGTAACCCGCATCAGTTTGTCTTTAAAGAGCTGGATCTGCTGACCATGCCGCGGGCGTTAAATTCGGTGGATGCCGCCATCGGCTATGTCTCGCAATTTGACGCCGGGAAAGTGCCGCGTGAGAAAGGCATATTATTCCCGCCGGCGCCGCGCACCTTTGCTTCGCAATTAGTGATTGGTACACCGTATTTATCGCAGGAAAATATCGTCAAATTAAAACAGGCTTTTTCTGACCCGCGGATCCAGACGTGGTTAAAAACCACCGATGACCCGCTGGTAAAAGACGTATTAGTTCCAGTGTCCGCGGAATAAGCGTCCTGCACGACGTCTATTTTCGTTGTTATTTATTTCCCTTGAGGATGCGTGAAAACGCGTCCTTTTTGTGCTGGTGATATTTATTAACTTATTGATTATATTGATTTTTATAGAATGATTTGTTGTTTTGATTCTGGTCGCGCGCGGTCTATAACCGCTGATGACCTGCACAAAATAATAAGGTGAAAAAATGAGTACATTACCAGTGGATAATCCCGGTATCGCTTCGGTACCGGTCAGTAGCGTCGGGGATGTGGCGCGTCTAATTAATTCCGGCAAGGAACAAGCGAAATATGCGCGGATGATTGTCTTCCTCGCGCTGGGGGGCGTTTTTCTCGACGCATATGACTTAACCACGCTCTCCTACGGTATTGATGACGTTGTACGTGAATTTCAGCTCTCACCGCTGCTGACCGGCCTGGTGACTTCGTCCATTATGGTCGGGACTATCGTCGGCAATATTATCGGCGGCTGGCTGACCGATAAATATGGTCGCTATTCGGTTTTTATGGCCGATATGTTCTTTTTCGTGATTTCGGCTATCGCCGCCGGGCTGGCGCCGAACGTCTGGGTGTTGATTGGCGCCCGCTTCCTGATGGGCATCGGCGTTGGCATCGACCTGCCGGTAGCGATGTCCTATCTGGCCGAGTTTTCCCGCTTTGCCGGCAAAGGCAACAAAGCGGCTCGCCTCGCGGCGTGGTGCCCGATGTGGTACGCCGCCTCAACCGTCTGCTTTCTCATTATCTTCGGCCTCTATTTCCTGCTGCCGCAGGAGCATCTTGACTGGCTATGGCGCGCCTCCCTGCTGTTCGGCGCCGTGCCGGCACTGCTGATTATTGCCGTCCGCAGTCGATTTATGAATGAATCCCCGCTGTGGGCGGCGAACCAGGGCGATCTGACCTCTGCAGTGCGTATTTTACGCGACTCCTGGGGGATCCATGCCCATGAGGCCCCGGCGGCGAAGCCCGCGCCAGCGCCGAAAGTGAGCTTCCGCGTGCTGTTCGAAAAACCCTACCGCGAGCGGACTATCGTCGCCGGGGTGATGAATATCTGTATCTCCTTCGAGTACACGGCGATTGCCTTTTTCCTGCCGTCAATTCTTGCCCAGTTCCTCGGGGCTGGCGTCTTCGAAACTATTTCGGCATCGCTGGGGCTGAACGCCCTGTTTGCTTTTACCGGTGGGCTGCTCGGTATGCATCTGGCGTGGAAATATCCTTCGCGTCATGTGGCGATAGCCGGCTTCGCCCTGCAGTTTGTGGCGCTGATTGTGCTGGCGCTGGTGGGGCAACCGCACGCGACGGCAGGTATCGTGCTGGCTATCGCGATGCTGGGGCTGTGGCTGTTCGCCGAAGGGTTTGGCCCGGGGGCGCAGCTGATGATCTACCCGGCGCTCTCCTATCCTACTGCCATTCGCGCCACCGGGGTCGGTTTCAGCCGGGCACTCTCCGGGATCGGCAGCGCGCTGGCGTTGTTTATTCTGCCGCTGCTGCAGGCCTCCCTCGGCACGCAGATGTTCTGGGTGGTCTCGCTTGCCGCCATTATTCCCATTTTCTTCCTGCTGGCGGTCCGTCATGAACCGACGCGAGAAGATATCGACGCACTTCATGAATAAGGAACTGACAATGACCCTGCTCTCCACTGGCACCGATTATGACGCGCTGGCGGCCGCCTTCCGCCCGATATTCACCCGTATCGCCCAGGGCGCTGCGGAGCGCGAACAGCAGCGCATTCTGCCCGATGAGCCGATCCGCTGGCTGAAAGAAGCGGGCTTCGGCACGCTGCGTATCCCGCGCGAGAAGGGCGGCTGGGGCGCTTCGCTGCCGCAGCTCAGCGCGCTGCTGATCGAGCTGGCGCAAGCGGACTCTAACCTGCCGCAGGCCCTGCGCGCGCACTTTGCCTTTGTGGAAGATCAGCTGAATCAGCCGGATTCCGCCGGGCGCGACCGCTGGTTTCGTCGCTTCCTCGACGGTGAGCTGGTGGGCAGCGGCTGGACGGAGATCGGCGCGGTTAAGCTGGGAGAGGTGAACACCAGAGTGACGCCGACAGAGGGCGGCTGGCGACTCGACGGCGAGAAGTTTTACAGCACCGGCGCGCTGTACGCCGACTGGATCGATGTGTTTGCCCGGCGCAGTGATACCGCCAGCGATGTGATAGCCCTGGTCAGCACCCAGCAGACCGGCGTGGTGCGGGAAGATGACTGGGATGGCTTTGGCCAGCGGTTGACCGGCAGCGGGACCACCCGCTTTACCGGCGCTCGGGTAGAAACCGAACATGTCTATGATTTTGCCCAGCGCTTTCGCTATCAGACCGCCTTCTACCAGCATGTGCTGCTGGCGACCCTCGCGGGCATTGGCCTGGCGGTTGAGCGGGATGCCGCGCAGGGCGTCAAACATCGCTCCCGGATGTACAGCCACGGCAACGCCGCCGTGCCGCGCGATGACGCCCAGGTTCTGCAGGTCGTTGGGCAGATCAGCAGCTGGGCATGGGCGACCCGGGCCGCGGTCCTGCAGGCCGCGGAATCGCTGCAGCAGGCCTATGTGGCGCACGTCAGCGACGACGAAGCATTGATTGCCCGGCGTAACCAGCTGGCGGAAGTGGAAGCGGCGCAGGCGCAGGTGATCGCCAGCGACTGGATCCCGCGGGCGGCTACGGAGCTGTTTAATGCCCTCGGGGCGTCGGATACGCGAACTCGCCTTGCGCTGGATCGCCACTGGCGCAATGCGCGGACGGTTGCCTCGCATAATCCGGTGATTTATAAGGCACGTAATATCGGTAACTGGCTGGTGAACGGTGAAGCGCCCACCTTTATCTGGCAGATAGGCAATGGTGAGAAAACGGCGGGGTAAGCCTGTCGGCGACGGGAGGCGCAGTGCTTCCCGTCGTCAGGAAAATCAAGGTTTATCCAGCGACCAGGTGGCGCTGCGCACGTCGACTTTCACCGGCAGCAGGCCGATGCGCGTAAAGGTATCCGCCAGCGCCTGCTGTTCGTTATACACCGCCGGGGTCATGCGTTCGGCACCGTAGGGCAGGCGGGCCAGGGTCTTCAGCCAGATGGCTTTATCCAGTCCGGTTGAGGTCGACAGCAGCCCGGCGGCCTCGTCCTGATGGCTGTTCGCCCACGCGCTGAGTTTACCCAGCTCATCCACCACCTGCTTTGCTGTCTCCGGGTAGGTATCTGCAAACTTGCGGCTGGCGAGATAGAAGGTGTAGTGCGGCACCAGCCCCTCGGCATTGCGGATCTGTCGGGCTTTCGCGTTGGTTTCCACTTCTGCGAGGAACGGATCCCAGATCACCCACGCATCAATCGCCCCGCGCTGGAAAGCGGCGCGGGCGTCCGCCGGCGGCAGATAGACCGGGGTGATGTCTTTATAGCTGAGGCCCGCTTTTTCCAGTGCGGCAACCAGCAGGTAGTTGACGTCAGACCCCTTGTTCAAGCCCACGCGCTTGCCCTTCAGGTCGGCCACGCTGTGGATTGCCGACTGTTCAGGCACCACAATCGCTTCCGTTTTCGGGTTAGCGGGGGAGTGGGCAAGGTAGACCAGATCGGCTTGCGCCGCCTGGGCAAAGGCCGGAGGCGCATCGCCGGTCGCGGCCAGATCGATACTACCGACGTTCAGCCCCTCCAGCATTTGCGGCCCGGCGGGGAATTCGACCCAGCGTACGGCAATGCCCTGTTTTTTCAGGCTCTCATCCAGTGTGCCGCGGTACTTCAGCAGCGCGAAGATATTCGCCTTTTGATAGCCGATGTTGACGGTTTCCGGCGCTTTGGCCAGCGCGGAGGTAGAGAGGGCGGCGAGGACCAGCAGCCAGGCGGGGCGGAATCGGTTGGACATTGTCTGTTCTCCTTAGCGGTTTTGCGTAAGGTAACAAACAGCGCTTATAACCATTAAATAACTAAAATTTTATTGATATAACAAAAAGAGTTATGCAGGACGATGGCCCGACACGCCGACGCGTGGCGGGCCAGCAGGTTAATCGCAGGCAACAATCTTCATCGCCAGACCACCGCGGGAGGTTTCCCGGTACTTGGCGTTCATGTCTTTGCCGGTTTCGTACATGGTCTCGATCACTTTATCGAGACACACGCGCGGCTCGCTGGTCCGGCGCAGCGCCATTCGCGCGGCGTTGACCGCTTTCACGGCAGCGATAGCGTTGCGTTCGATGCACGGCACCTGCACCTGGCCGGCGACCGGGTCGCAGGTCAGGCCGAGGTTATGCTCCATAGCGATCTCTGCCGCGATGCACACCTGACCCGGGCTGCCGCCCAGCAGTTCCGCCAGACCGGCCGCCGCCATCGAGCAGGCGACCCCCACTTCACCCTGGCAGCCGACTTCGGCGCCGGAGATGGAGGCATTCATCTTATACAGCGAACCAATCGCGCTGGCGACCAGCATATAGCGGGCCAGGGAGTTGCTGTTCACCTTGCGGATAAACTTGTCGTAGTAGGCCAGCACCGCCGGCACGATACCGCAGGCGCCGTTGGTTGGCGCGGTCACCACCCGGCCGCCGGCGGCGTTCTCTTCGTTCACCGCCAGGGCGAACATATTGATCCAGTCGACCACCGCCATCGGATCGCTGTTGGTGGTGTCCTGGCTCACCAGCATGCGGCGCAGCGCGGCGGCGCGGCGCGGGACGCGCAGTTTGCCCGGCAGGACGCCTTCGGTGGTGATGCCGCGCTCGATACCGGCGCTCATCACTTCCCACACCGCGGCGAAGTGTTGCTCAAGGGCTTCTTTGCTGTGCAGCGCCAGTTCGTTCTGCATCATCAGGCCGGAGAGCGACAGCCCGGTTTCACGGCAGTGACGCTGCAGGTCGGCGGCGTTTTTGTAAGGGTAAGGAACGGCAACCGGCGCCTCGGTAGTCTGGCCGAAGTGCTCCTCATCAACGATAAAGCCGCCGCCGATAGAGTAATACGTCTGGCTGTAGAGCACCTTGTCGCCGGCCAGGGCGGTGATGCGCATGCCGTTCTCATGCAGCGACAGGTTGTCGGCATGGAAATTCATGCACTGATCCACCGGGAAGTCCACTTCGTGCTGACCGTTGGCCAGCATCAGGCGGCCATGGGTATTAACGTCCTGAATAAAGCCCGGAATGGCGTCGATGTCGACGGTGTCCGGCAGGTTGCCGGCGAGTCCCATGATAATCGCGATATCGGTATGGTGGCCTTTACCGGTCAGGGAGAGGGAGCCGTAGACGTCGACGACGACTTTGCTCACCTCGGCCAGCAGGCCGCGCGCGATCAGGTCGTCAGTGAATTGTTTGCCCGCTTTCATCGGTCCAACGGTATGGGAGCTGGAAGGGCCAATGCCGATTTTAAAGATATCGAATACGCTGATCATATGTATTCCCGTGCTGTCGGAAAGCGCGCCGCCGTAAAGCGGCGCGGGGGGAGGCGTTGAATGAATTAGCTGAACAGAGAGTAGAAGATCGCGGAGATGGCAATCAGGCCCATAATCACCACGAAGACGTTGCTGATATGGCCGCTGTATTTACGCATCGCCGGGACTTTCTGAATCGCGTACATCGGCATCAGGAACAGGATCATCGCGATAATCGGGCCGCCAAGGGTCTCGATCATACCGAGGATGCTCGGGTTCAGGGTTGCCACAATCCAGGTGGTGATCAGCATGAACAGCGCGGTCAGCTTGTTCAGTTTGTTGATTTCAATTGATTTGCCTTTACTGCGCAGGGATTTAATCACCATGCCGTTAAAGCCTTCGCGAGCGCCCAGATAGTGGCCAAGGAAGGATTTGGTGATGGCGATCATCGCGATGATCGGCGCCATCCAGGCAATGATTGGCGCGTTAAAGTGGTTCGCCAGGTAAGACAGAATCGAGATGTTCTGCTCTTTCGCCGCCGCCAGGTCTGCCGGAGAGAGGCTCAGAACGCAGCTGAAGACGAAGAACATCACGGTCAGCACCATCATGATGTGGGCGCGAGCGAGGATACTGGAGCATTTCTTCTCAGCGCCTTCGCCGTACTCTTCACGTTTGGCTACCGCGAAGGAAGAGATGATCGGCGAGTGGTTGAAGGAGAAGACCATCACCGGGATCGCCAGCCACAGGGTCATCAGCAGGCCGTTGCCGGTAACGGAAGCGCCGCTCAGGGAGAGCGTCTCCAGCGCCGCGCCGTTCCACTGCGGGATCAGATACAGAGCCAGCACCATCAGCGCGATAACGAACGGGAACACCAGCACACTCATTGCCTTAACGATCATCTGCTCGCCGAAACGCACAATGGTCATCATGCCGACAATCAGGATCAGCGACAGAATGGCGCGCGGCGGCGGCGTCATGTGCAGCTGGTGCGCCATGAAGGTTTCGACGGTGTTAGTGATCGCCACGCTATAAACCAGCAGGATCGGGTAGATAGCGAAGAAATAAAGCAGGGTAATCAGCTTACCTGCGCCTACGCCGAAGTGTTCTTCCACTACTTCGGTGATGTCTTCGCCCGGGTTTTTCCCGGAGAGCACGAAGCGGGTCATGCCGCGGTGGGCGAAGAAAGTCATCGGGAAGGCCAGAATCGCCATGATGATCAGGGGGATCATGCCGCCAACGCCGGCGTTGATCGGCAGGAACAAGACGCCCGCACCAATCGCTGTACCGTACAGGCCCAGCATCCACATGGTGTCGGTTTTACGCCATCCGCTGCGGGTTTCGCCCGAAACGATGGTGCTGGTTTGAGTGGTTTCCATCTGTATCTCCTGGAGGAATCAACAAAATCTAATGAATAAATACAATTGCGTAACATGAAATTCGTTTAATTACGGTTTTTTTAGAAATTTTCTCCGTAATAATTGGGCCGGAAAGATACATTTATATGGTTTATGCATCAGTGATCGCGATCTCAAATGCAATAATCCACTTTCAATGTGCGTATTTTTAGTCCAACAGCCTGTTTCTGGTGATCAGCCAGCGATTTGTGGCGCGAAGGCTACCATTTGCAGCATATGAGATAAAAGCGGAGCGGCGTAATAACGAGGGATTTACTGTAAAAAAGAGAACTAGTCGACGTTTTTGCGCTTAAAACCATTTTTTGCAGTGATAATTGTCGCAGTTTTTACCAACGCAAACGTTTGGCTATGTAGAAATAATTCAGGTGATTGATTAGTAACAGAAAGGTTTTTAGCGCGTTCTGGAAGTCAGAGGAAGAGAGCCCGCCGGGGGCAGGCGTCAGGCGATGCCCCGGCGGGAGAGGGGGAAATCAGGCGATGATTTCGTAGCAAGGAATATAGGCGGTGCCGCCCGGAAGCTTCATGCGGTGCTGGGCGACGAAGCCCTGCAGCAGATCGTCCATACGGCGCATCATCTCCGGATCGCCGTGCAATTTGTAAGGACCGTACTGCTCAATGGCCTGGATGCCCACCTCTTTGACGTTCCCCGCGACAATCCCGGAGAAGGCACGACGCAGGTCGGCGGCCAGCACTTCCACCGGCTGATCCGGGGAGAGTTTGAGGTTGGCCATGTTCTCGTGGGTCGGATCAAACGGCATCTGCAGGTCCGGCGAGATGCGAATCGACCAGTTAAAGCTATAGGCGTCATCGGTCTCGCGACGGCTCTCTTTCACCAGCGGCATCGCTTTTTTCATCTGCCGCGCCACTTCCGCGGGGTCGTCAATGATGATCCGGTAGTGGCGACGGGCCGATTCGCCCAGGGTATGGGTGATAAACTCGTCCAGTACGCGGAAGTAGTCGGCGCTCTCCTTCGGCCCGGTGAGGATCAGCGGCAGCACCTGCGCTTTGTTGTCGGGGTGCATCAGAATACCCAGCAGGTAGAGCAGCTCTTCGGCAGTGCCGACGCCGCCCGGGAAAATAATGATCCCGTGGGCGATACGTACGAAGGCCTCCAGACGCTTTTCGATATCCGGCATGATGATCAGTTCATTGACCAGCGGGTTCGGTGGTTCCGCAGCGATAATGGATGGTTCGGTCATGCCGATAAAGCGGCTGTCTTTGTAGCGCTGCTGCGCATGGCCGACGGCGGCGCCTTTCATCGGTGCCTCCATTGCGCCAGGCCCGCAGCCGGTGCAGATATTCAGTTCCCGCAGGCCCAGCTGCGTACCGACGCGGCGGGCGTAGAGATATTCGTTTTCGTTGATGGAGTGGCCGCCCCAGCAGACGATCATGTTCGGCGCCTCGCCGACGTGCAGCGCGCGGGCGTTGCGCAGGATCGAGAACACCAGGTTAGTGATATGAACCGAACTTTCGAGATCGAGGTTCGGGAAGCGAACGGTATTGTGGATCTGGCCGTAAACAAACAGGATATCGCGCAGCACGGCGAACAGGTTGGCCTGCAGGGAGCGGATAATCCGCCCGTCAACGAAGGCGTCTTCCGGCGGGTTGATCAGTTCCAGCTTCACGCCGCGTTCGCGCCGCAGCACGTTAATCTCGAAATTTTCGAAACGGGACAGGAGCTCCTTGCTGTTATCGGTCAGGCTCCCCGAGTTGAGCACAGCAAGCGAGCAGTTGCGAAAGAGTTGGTACAGGTCGCTGCTGGCGGTGCGCTTAAGCATATCCACTTCCAGCTGCGACAGCATATCCATTGAACCAAGCGGGCTAACATGTGTAATCAAGTGAACTCCTTACAGGACGCTTATGGTCTTCCTGTGATTACAATAGCCCTGCGAACGGCGTTTCCACAACCTTGCGCGCGCCTAAACGCACGCAAATTGTGAAATTGTTTATTATTGACGGGCGAGGCGGCCGGTGGCGGGGGAAAAGTCGCCATTGCTGCGCCAGGGGTTGATATCCAGACCGCCGCGCCGCGTATAGCGGGCGTAAACGGAAAGCGATTCCGGCTGGCAGAAACGGAGAATATCGTTAAAGATACGTTCGACGCACTGCTCATGGAATTCGTTATGGTGGCGGAACGAAACCAGATAGCGCAGGAGCTGCTCGCGGTCGATTTTCGCCCCCCGATACTGGATCTGCACCGAGCCCCAGTCCGGCTGATGAGTGATAAGGCAATTAGACTTCAGCAGGTGGCTGACCAGCGTCTCCTCCACGATTTTGCCGCTGGCGGCGCCCTGCAGGTAATCGGCGCTGAACTGATAGTTATCGATCTCGATATCCTGATCGTCGATGCAGGTGCCGTGCAGGCGGGCAATCGGCTGGCCTTCCAGTTCATCCAGGCGGTAGAGCGATACCTTCACCTTCCCCTGCGCGCAGGCGCTGAGATCGCGAGTCAGCGTCTCTGCAACGTCCTGCCAGCTGGCGAAACGGGTCTGGTTAAAGCTGTTGAGATAGAGCTTAAAGCTTTTCGACTCCACCAGATTGAGGCTGGTATCGGGCAGCTCGACGTGGCCGACAGCCACCTGCGGCAGACCTTTGCCGTTCAGCCAGGAGAGTTCGTATAGCGTCCAGATATCGGCGCCGTGAAACGGCAGATTATCGGCATGCAGGCCCAGCGGGTCGCGGTTTAAACTGCGCGGCACGCCCTGCAGCAGCGAGGCGTCATAGGTATCGCGGTAATCGGTTGATTTACCGAGCGTCAGGCCGGCCAGCGCCTGATGATTATCGTAAGAAGACATGTTTCACCATAGTAAAGCGGGTACACTATTGCTCCAGTGTATCCTGTCTAACGTGAAGAGAGAAACCGGTGGACCATCAGACAGCAGAAGCGCTACGCGCTTTTACCCAACGATATTGCGCCGTCTGGCAGCAGCAGCGCCACAGCCTGCCGCGCAGTGAAGAGCTTTACGGCGTCCCGTCGCCTTGCGTTGTCGACACCCAGGGCGAGGCCGTTTTCTGGCAGCCGCAGCCGTTTTCGCTGGCGCAAAATATCAGCGCGGTTGAACGCGCCCTCGACATTGTGGTACAACAGCCGCTTCATTCTTATTATACCACTCAGTTTGCCGGCGATATGTCCGGCCGGTTTGCCGGCGAAACCTTGACGCTGCTGCAGACCTGGAGTGAAGAGGATTTCCAGCGGGTGCAGGAAAATTTAATCGGGCACCTGGTGGTGCAGAAGCGGTTGAAGCTGTCGCCGACGCTGTTTATCGCCACCCTCGAGAGTGAACTGGATGTGATATCCGTCTGTAATCTCAGCGGCGAGGTAGTCAAAGAGACCCTCGGCACCGCCAAACGCATTACGCTTTCTCCCTCACTTGCGGGTTTCCTCAACCACCTTGAGCCAGTTCTGTAATCCAGTCTGCCAGATCGTTTGTGAGAGATCTCTTACAAAACCTGTAAGAGATCGTCATCATTTAAGGTAAATTTAATCCATACTTTTTTATATAAGTTGTTGGTATTAAATCAGATCTTAATTTTTTCGTCCTTTTGAGTGGGGACTAATCTTAAGAGATTGTCTCAAGAAGGGTTGTAAGAAGGGGCAGAATCAGTGATCCTATGTCTGTCGACAGGACGTCGCGAAATGAAGCGAACATCAGGATGATGGCGCTTCTGCAGGACCCGCCAGGACGGCGCTGCAGGGACAGGCTTCAGGATGAAGCAAGGATAACGCAGGATCGCGTAATGGACACCTCCAGGATGGAGAACGAGAGCCGCTCAGGATGAACGGTGGATCAGGAAGATCGGGACAAACTTATGGATAAGTCATTTCGCATCGGGGTGGTGTGAAAGCAGGATGCACGTGTTTATGGATGAACATGGTCAGGAGACCTCAGGAAAAGTTTTCAAGGACGAGCAGGGAGCACCAATGTAGCGGGACTGCTGCAAAACGAACCGGGAGCACTGTTTATACAGTGCTCCCTTTTTTTATTTCTCCTGCGGATTTGCTATCCTGCGCCCGGTTTTTAACTCATCGAGGTTTCCCCATGACTCTTCACGATAGCGTGCGCGATCGCCTGCGCGCCATTGAAGCCCTGCTGCGCGAAACGGAGCACTGGCAGGAGACGGCGCCGGACAGCAGCGCCTTCGCCAGCGATAAGCCGTTTTGCCTGGATACCCTGGAGCCGCTGGAGTGGCTGCAGTGGGTCCTGATCCCGCGTATGCACCAGCTGCTGGAGAGCGGCCAGCCGCTGCCGCAAAATTTTGCCGTTGCGCCTTATTACGAAATGGCTCTGGATCAGGCCCACCCGGTCCGCGAATCCATGCTGGCGGAACTTCTGCTGTTAGACGCGCTGTTTGCCGGTGAGCAGGCCTGATGCTGGAGATTATCTACCAGGACGACTGGCTGGTGGCGGTCAACAAACCCTCGGGCTGGCTGGTGCATCGCAGCTGGCTCGATCGCGACGAGAAAGTGGTGGTGATGCAGACCGTGCGCGACCAGATTGGTCAGCACGTTTTTACCGCTCATCGTCTCGACCGGCCCACCTCCGGCGTGCTGCTGATGGGATTGTCGAGCGAGGCGGGCCGGCTGCTGGCGCAACAGTTCGAGCAGCACCAGATCCGGAAGCGCTACCATGCGATCGTCCGCGGCTGGCTGATGGAAGAGGCGCTGCTGGATTACCCGCTGGTGGAGGAGCTGGATAGAATTGCCGATAAGTTCGCCCGCGAAGATAAAGGGCCGCAGCCAGCGGTAACCCACTACCGCGGTCTGGCGACAGTGGAGATGCCAGTGGCGACTGGGCGCTATCCCACCTCGCGCTATGGGCTGGTGGAACTGGAGCCGAAAACCGGCCGCAAGCACCAGCTGCGCCGTCATCTGGCCCACCTCCGTCATCCGATCCTCGGCGACAGCAAGCACGGCGATCTGCGGCAAAACCGCAGCGCCGCGGAACATTTCGGCTGTCACCGCCTAATGCTGCACGCCAGCGAGCTGTCGTTAACCCATCCTTTTACCGGCGAGCCGCTGACCCTGCGCGCCGGTTTTGACGACGTCTGGATGCGCGCGCTGTCGCAGTTTGGCTGGCGCGGGCTTCTCCCGCTAAATGAAAGGGTTGAGTTTGCCGACGACAGCGGTCAGGATGAAGAGAATAAGGTCAATCCAGGGAGATAATAGCATGGCGGAAGTCGGAATTTTTGTCGGCACCATGTACGGCAACTCGCTGCTGGTCGCGGAAGAAGCGGAAGCGATCCTCAGCGGACTGGGACACAAGGCTACCGTGTATGAGGATCCGCAGGTCAACGACTGGGAATCCTACACGGGTAAGTATGTGCTGGTGGTCACCTCCACCACCGGGCAGGGCGATCTGCCGGACAGCATCGTCCCGCTGTATGAGGGCATCAAAGATATGTATCAGCCTCACCTGCGGTACGGCATTATCGCGCTCGGCGACAGCACCTATGCCAACTTTTGCGGCGGCGGCCTGAAGTTCGATCAGCTGCTGCAGGAGCAGGGCGCGAAGCGCATCGGCGAGATGCTGAAGATTGACGCCAGCGAAGACCCGGAGCCGGAGAGCGTCTCCAATCCGTGGGTTGAGCAGTGGGCCACCCTGCTCGCATAAAAGCGCTGCCCTCTCCCTACGCAGAGGGCGCTCTTTCAATACGTCGCGGCCAGATACGCGGACGTCAAAATAGTAGCGCTTTCCAGGTGCCGCGCCTTTAGGCAAACGCCATAATATCCTTAGCAATATCATGGCTTAAGCCAGCCAGTTTCACCGGGTCAAGTGAGGTATTTCACACTCCGGGCCTTTTTGCTGCGCTATGCGGCGCCAGCGGCGCTGGCTTTTCATTTCCGTGAACTTCCCCCCATTCTTTCAGGCATTCGCCACAAACCACCTGCAATAGCGGCGTAAAAGCTGTGTGGATGCACGGTGAGCCGCGGTGTGCCTCTTCATATACTGCTCCAGCCAGTGATAAATGCAGTGCCAGATATAACGACAACTATCAAAACACGACCACGTCATTCTGATTACCCTACAGGTTGTGCTGTTCAGAATGAACGTAGCTAAACGCTATGGTTCAGGAGTACAACAATGAGTTCATTAAGTCAGGCGGCGACGGCGGCTGAAAAGCGCACCAACGCCCGCTACTGGATAGTGGTGATGCTGTTTATCGTCACCTCTTTTAACTATGGCGACCGGGCGACGCTGTCGATCGCCGGTTCGGAAATGGCCAGGGATATCGGCCTTGATCCGGTGGGGATGGGGTATGTGTTCTCCGCCTTCTCATGGGCTTATGTCATCGGCCAGATCCCGGGCGGCTGGCTGCTCGACCGCTTCGGCTCGAAGCGCGTCTATTTCTGGTCGATCTTCATCTGGTCGATGTTTACCCTGCTGCAGGGCTTCGTCGATATCTTCAGCGGCTTTGGCATTATCGTTGCGCTGTTTACCCTGCGCTTCCTCGTCGGCCTTGCCGAGTCGCCGTCATTCCCCGGCAACAGCCGGATCGTCGCCGCCTGGTTCCCGGCGCAGGAGAGGGGGACAGCGGTATCGATTTTTAACTCCGCCCAGTACTTTGCCACCGTTATTTTCGCGCCGATCATGGGCTGGCTGACGCATGAGGTGGGTTGGTCGCATGTGTTCTTCTTTATGGGCGGGCTGGGGATTGTGATTAGCTTTGTGTGGCTGAAAGTGATCCACGATCCGAACAACCACCCGGGCGTGAACCAGAAAGAGCTGGACTATATCGCCGAAGGCGGGGCGCTGATCAACATGGATCAGAAGAGCAGCGCGCAGAAAGTGCCGTTTAGCGTCAAAATGGGGCAGATCAAGCAACTGATCGGCTCGCGGATGATGATCGGCATCTATATCGGTCAGTACTGCATCAACGCCTTAACCTACTTCTTTATCACCTGGTTCCCGGTTTATCTGGTGCAGGCGCGCGGCATGTCGATCCTCAAAGCCGGCTTTGTCGCCTCGATTCCGGCGGTGTGCGGCTTTGTCGGCGGGGTGCTGGGCGGGGTGATCTCCGACTGGTTAATGCGCCGCACCGGCTCGCTGAACATTGCGCGCAAAACGCCGATTGTGCTGGGGATGCTGCTCTCCATGACCATGCTGATGTGTAACTATGTCAACGTGGAGTGGATGGTGATCGGCTTTATGGCAATGGCCTTCTTCGGCAAAGGGATCGGCGCCCTCGGCTGGGCGGTGATGGCGGATACCGCGCCGAAAGAGATTAGCGGTCTCTCCGGCGGTCTGTTCAATATGTTCGGCAATATCTCCGGCATCGTCACCCCGATCGCCATCGGCTATATCGTCGGCACCACCGGCTCGTTCAACGGCGCGCTGATCTACGTCGGTATCCATGCCCTGGTGGCGGTGCTGAGCTATCTGGTGCTGGTGGGCGATATCAAACGTATCGAACTGAAACCTGTAGCGGGACGTTAATCATGACTACTCAATCCAGCCCGATTATCACAGAGATGAAGGTCATTCCGGTGGCCGGGCACGACAGCATGCTGCTGAACATCGGCGGAGCGCATAACGCCTGGTTTACCCGCAATATCGTGGTGTTAACCGATAACGCCGGCCATACCGGCGTCGGCGAAGCGCCCGGCGGAGAGGTCATCTACCAGACGCTGCTGGCGGCGATCCCGCAGGTGGTGGGCCAGGAGGTCGCCCGACTCAATCGCGTGGTGCAGCAGGTGCACAAAGGCAATCAGGCGGCGGATTTCGACACCTTCGGCAAAGGGGCGTGGACCTTCGAACTGAAGGTTAACGCGGTGGCGGCGCTGGAAGCGGCGCTGCTGGACCTGCTCGGCCAGGTGCTTAATGTGCCGGTCTGCGAGCTGCTGGGCCCGGGTAAGCAGCGTGATGCCGTCACCGTGCTGGGCTACCTGTTCTATATCGGCGATCGGCAGAAAACCGACCTTGGCTATCTGGACCATACGCCGGGCGATCACGAATGGTACCGCCTGCGCCACCAGCAGGCGTTGAGCAGCGAGGCGGTAGTGCGTCTGGCGGAAGCCGCCCAGGATCGCTACGGTTTCAAAGACTTTAAGCTCAAAGGCGGCGTGCTGCCCGGCGAGCAGGAGATTGACACCGCGCGGGCGCTGAAAAAGCGTTTCCCGGATGCGCGCATCACCGTCGACCCTAACGGCGCCTGGCTGCTGGATGAGGCCATCGCGCTGTGTAAAGGGCTGCAGGATGTTCTGACCTACGCCGAAGATCCGTGCGGCGCCGAGCAGGGTTTCTCCGGCCGGGAGGTGATGGCCGAGTTCCGCCGCGCCACCGGGCTGCCGGTCGCCACCAATATGATAGCCACTAACTGGCGCGAAATGGGCCATGCGGTGATGCTCAACGCCGTCGATATCCCGCTGGCGGACCCGCACTTCTGGACGCTCTCCGGCGCGGTGCGGGTGGCGCAGCTGTGCGACGACTGGGGGCTCACCTGGGGCTGCCATTCCAACAACCACTTTGATATTTCCCTGGCGATGTTTACCCACGTCGGCGCCGCCGCGCCGGGCAACCCCACCGCCATCGATACCCACTGGATCTGGCAGGAGGGCGACGCGCGCCTGACCAAAGATCCGCTGCAGATTATTAACGGCAGCATTGCCGTGCCAGACGCGCCGGGACTCGGCGTGGAACTTGACTGGGAGCAGGTGCGCAGAGCCCATGAGGCCTATAAAGCGCTGCCGGGCGGCGCGCGCAACGACGCGGGCCCGATGCAGTACCTGATCCCCGGCTGGACATTCGACCGCAAACGTCCCGTTTTCGGCCGCCACTAATTAAAAAGGATGATGCTATGACGACTTTCTCTTCAACGCCCGTTGTCACCACCATGCAGGTGATCCCGGTTGCCGGCCATGACAGCATGCTGATGAACCTGAGCGGCGCCCACGCCCCGTACTTCACCCGCAATATCGTAATTATCAAAGATAACGCCGGCCATACCGGCGTCGGTGAAATCCCGGGCGGTGAAAAGATTCGCCAGACCCTGGAGGATGCCATTCCGCTGGTGGTGGGCAAAACGCTGGGCGAGTATAAAAACGTGCTGGGCGCGGTACGCAATCAGTTTGCCGACCGCGACGCCGGGGGCCGCGGCCTGCAGACCTTTGACCTGCGCACCACCATTCACGTGGTGACCGGCATCGAAGCGGCACTGCTGGATCTGCTGGGCCAGCACCTTGGGGTCAACGTCGCCTCGCTGCTAGGCGATGGCCAGCAGCGCAGCGAAGTCGAAATGCTGGGCTATCTGTTCTTTGTCGGTAATCGCCATGCGACGCCGCTGGCCTATCAGAGCCAGCCGGATGAGCAGTGCGAGTGGTATCGCCTGCGCCATGAAGAGGCGATGACGCCGGATGCGGTGGTCCGCCTGGCGGAAGCGGCGTATGAAAAATATGGTTTCAACGACTTTAAGCTGAAGGGCGGCGTGCTGGCCGGTTTTGAAGAAGCCGAAGCGATCAGCGCCCTGGCGAAGCGCTTCCCGAATGCTCGCGTCACTCTCGACCCGAATGGCGCCTGGCTGCTTGAGGAGGCCATTCAGATTGGTAAACAGCTGAAGGGCGTGCTGGCCTATGCGGAAGATCCGTGCGGCGCCGAACAGGGCTTCTCCGGCCGCGAAGTGATGGCCGAGTTCCGCCGCGCGACGGGCCTGCCGACCGCCACCAATATGATCGCCACCGACTGGCGGCAGATGGGCCATACGCTGTCGCTACAATCGGTGGATATCCCGCTGGCGGACCCGCACTTCTGGACCATGCAGGGGTCGGTGCGCGTAGCGCAGATGTGCCATGAGTTCGGCCTGACCTGGGGTTCGCACTCTAATAATCACTTCGACGTGTCGCTGGCGATGTTCACCCACGTCGCGGCAGCGGCGCCGGGCAAGATCACCGCTATCGATACCCACTGGATCTGGCAGGAGGGCAACCAGCGTCTGACCAAACAACCTTTTGAAATCAAAGGCGGCATGGTGCAGGTACCGAGTACCCCGGGCCTGGGGGTTGAGCTGGATATGGACCGCGTGATGCAGGCAAATGAGCTATATAAGAAACATGGTCTTGGCGCCCGCGACGATGCGATGGCGATGCAGTATCTGATCCCGGGCTGGACCTTTGACAACAAGCGTCCATGCATGGTGCGCTAAAAGTCCGCCGGCCTCTGCGGGGGCCGGCATTGCGCGACAGCGCCAGGGGTTGGCTCAGAGTAAGGACAGCAGATGAAAATAGTGATCGCACCGGATTCCTGGAAGGAGAGCCTGAGCGCGCTGGAAGTGGCCAGTGCGATAGAGCAAGGCTTTCGCGAGATTTATCCTGACGCCGAGTACGTCAAGCTGCCGGTTGCCGATGGTGGGGAAGGGACGGTGGAAGCCATGGTGGCGGCGACCGGCGGGCTTCTGGTTCCGCTGACGGTCACCGGGCCGCTGGGCGAGCCGGTTGAGGCATTTTACGGGCTGTCCGGCGATCGCCAGTGCGCCTTTATCGAAATGGCGGCGGCCAGCGGCCTGGAGAGCGTCCCGCCGGCGCAGCGTAACCCGCTGCTGACCACTTCCTGGGGTACCGGGGAGCTTATCCGCCATGCGCTGGACGCCGGGGTAAGACAGATCATTATTGGTATTGGCGGCAGTGCGACCAATGACGGCGGCGCCGGGATGGCGCAGGCGCTGGGGGCGAAACTGCTGACCGCCGAGGGCCAGCAAATCGCCTCCGGGGGCGGCGCGCTGGAGACGCTGGCGCGAATCGATCTCAGCGAACTCGATTCGCGTCTGGCAGATTGCCGGATTGACGTTGCCTGCGACGTCACCAACCCGTTGACCGGCCCGCAGGGCGCCAGCGCGGTGTTCGGCCCGCAAAAAGGGGCGACGGCGCAGATGATCGACCGGCTCGACAGCGGCCTGCGGCACTATGCCCGGATTATCGCCCGCGATTTAGATATCGACGTGCTGAGCCTTGAGGGCGGCGGCGCGGCGGGCGGCATGGGTGCGGCGCTGTATGCGTTCTGTGGTGCTCAGTTGCGTCCGGGCATTGAGATTGTCACCGATGCGCTACAGCTGGCTGAGCGGGTGGCGGATGCCGATTTAGTGATCACCGGCGAAGGGCGTATCGATAGCCAGACGATCCACGGCAAAGTGCCGGTGGGGGTGGCGAGAGTGGCGAAGTGTTTTAACGTCCCGGTGATCGGGATTGCCGGCAGTCTTACCGCCGATGTTGGCGTCGTGCATCAGCACGGGCTGGATGCGGTATTCAGCGTGTTGTATACCATCTGTACCCTTGATGAAGCGTTGGCCAATGCCGCCGCCAACCTGCGAATGACGGCGCGTAACGTAGCTGCGGTTTTGCAGATGGGCGACAGCCGGTAACCCGGCTGGCGCAGTGGTATTTGTAGTCCGGATAAGGTGCGTAGCACCGCGATCCGGGAACCATCCCCGGTGGCGCTTACGCTTACCGGGGCTACCAACCGAATACCGGACCGTAGGGCGTAGCCCGGATGAGGCGCGTAGCGCCGCTATCCGGGGTTTACACCCCCATCCTGCACGCTTCGCGGGCCACATTATCCATCTCATCTAACAGCTCAAGCAGCTCCGGCTCCAGATCCTCGGCGGCGGTGCCTGCCCGCAGCTGACTTTCCAGGGTATGGCACAGCTTTTTCAGCCGCGGCACGCCGCTATAGCTGCAGCTGCCGTGCAGTTTATGGATCAGATCCACCAGCCCTTCCGGCTGCTCGCCCACCAGCTGCTCCTCAACTTTGTTACGCACCTCCGGCATAAAGGCGATCAGCATTTGCAGCATCTCCCGCGCCAGGTCCGGCTTCATGGCCGCCTGGCGCAGCGCCAGCTGCCAGTCGAGCGTTTGATTATGATCGACGATCGGCTCTGCGGGCGGTAGCGACGCCGGAACGACGCTGTGCAGGCCGGGCTGATAGCGCAGCAGCAGTGCGTGCAGTTTCTCTTCTTCGATTGGCTTCGCCAGATAGTCGTTCATGCCGGCGCTCAGTAATTTCTCACGCTGGCCCTCCAGGGCGTGCGCGGTGACCGCAATAACCGGGGTTTGCTGATGATGGGACAGGTGATGGATAAGCTCGCAGGCGCGGATGCCGTCCATATCCGGCATCTGAATATCCATCAGGATCAGATCCATCTGCAGCTGCTTGGCCTTGTCCACCGCCTGCTGGCCGCTGTCGCAGAGGATCACCTGCTGCACAAGATCATCCAGCAGGGCGCCAATCAGCTTCAGGTTAGCCGGGTTGTCGTCGACGGCCATTACCGTCATTGGCAACTTATGACTGTCGATCTGCATCAGCGGCGCGGAGGCAAGCGCGTGGCTGGTAGCCACCAGCGCCGGTAGCAGACGGGTGGTGGTGAGCGGCTTTAACAGGCAGGCGGCAACGCCGTCGCGCTTCAGGGCTTCGGCGCTGACCTGGGCATGGCACGGCAGGGCCAGCAGTACGTTATCGGACATCGCGCAGGCTTTGGCTAATTTTTCCCGATGCGGCGACAAATCGCGCATTGAAACCGGGATACCGACCAGCAGAATGTCATACTGCGCTTCCGCCAGCGAGGAGAAGGTAGGGCTGTAGATAACCTCCAGCGGCGTAGCGGCCAGCATCTCCAGGGTACACTGCGCCGCCGTCGCGTTGGCTTCCACATAGGCCAGACGTTTGCCGACAAGCCCGTCGGTGTTCAGCGTATCCGGAATGGCGTTCGGGTTGAGATCGAGGCTGATATGGAACCAGAAGGTGGAGCCGCGGTTCGGCTGGCTGTGGAACGAAATATCCCCGCCCATCTCTTTGACCAGACGCTGAGTGATCACCAGCCCGAGCCCGGTGCCGCCGTGGCGGCGTGAAATACTGGCATCGGCCTGACGGAAGGCCTGGAATAGCCGGGACTGGTCGCGCTCGGGGATGCCGATGCCGGTATCGTGGATCTGAATTTCGATCTGTACCCGGGAATTACTGATGGCCCGCTGCTCCACCAGTACGTCGATATTGCCGTGCTCGGTAAATTTGATGGCGTTGCCCACGAGGTTGGTCACAATCTGCTGCAGACGCAGCGGATCGCCAATGACGTTATCCGGTACATTGTTCTTAATATTCAGCGTCAGCTCCAGCCCTTTATCGTGCGCGGAATGCGCCAGCAGGGTGACCACTTCATCAAGCGAAGTGCGCAGCAGGAACGGAATACTCTCCAGGATCAGCTTCCCGGCTTCCAGCTTGGAAAAGTCGAGCACGTCATTGATGATCGCCAGCAGATTGTTGGCCGAACGTTCGATGGTGGTCAGGTGGTCGCGCTGCGTAGCGTTGAGATCGGTTTTCAGCGTCAGGCGGGTAAAGCCGATCACCCCATTGAGCGGGGTGCGCAGCTCGTGAGACATATTGGCCAGGAACTCAGACTTAATGCGCGCCGCCTCCTGGGCGCGCTTTTTCGCCAGGTCCAGCTCGACGTTCTGGATCTCCATCTGCTCAAGCGTTTCCCGTAGATCGGAGGTCGCCTGGTCGACGTTGTGTTGCATCTCTTCGTGGTATGCCGCCAGCGACATGGCCATCGAGTTAATGCCGTTTTTCAGCATATCCAGTTCGCCGAGCATAAAGCCTTCGACCCGGCTGTCCAGCTGTCCGCGGCGGATGCGGTCGACAGTGTTAACCATATTGCGGATTGGCCCGGTGACGTCGCGCATCAGCCTCCAGCCGAAGATTAACGCGATGCCGATACAGAACAGCATCATTACGCTAGAGATAAAAATCTCTTTGTACTGCTGGAGGCGAACCGATTTTAGATCCAGCTCCAGGGCGACGTAGCCCAGCATATTGCCCGGCATTTTAGCGTCAGATTCGGGTGATTCATCCGGAGAATAGCTTTCCGAGACAATAGGCGTGCGCAGGATCATCATGTCGCCATCGCGGATGACGCTGAGGTGACGGGGGAATGCCTCGCCTTTCGGGATCTGCAGTTCGCTGGGATTGAGCTGGTAATTGGAGGTGACAAATAAGCGGTTATGCGAATCGTACACCGAGATGGCCCGCACGATCTCCGAGTGGCGACGATGCAGAACGCTGATCAGCTGGCCGATGGATTCGCGGTTTTGCAAGTTCATGCCATATTCGCTGGAGACCGCCAGCGGTTCGATAATACTGGCGCCAGCGTCCTCCAGCTGGCGTTGCAGGTCGTTATAACGATGAGCGACAAAGAAAATACTGAGCAACAGTCCTATCAGGACGGTTGGCGCCAGAATCAGAATCATCATGCGAGCACGCAGGCTGTAGTTGGTCATGCGGTTCCATTATGGGAGAATATAGACATCATCGTTCTGTGCAGCGTCGCTGCGCCTCGCGGCGCTGCCGCTCTGAACGAGCTCGTTTTATTTGATTGAGACAACTCTCTACGATGGCGCAATTCTACTCTGCAAAACGGCGTGTGACGACGCGCCAGATCATAACCGTTACAGTCAACGACCTCGATCCCTTTGGTCAGGGTGTTGCCCGCCACCAGGGGAAGGCGCTGTTCGTGAGCGGCGTGCTGCCCCACGAGCAGGCCGAGGTGGTGCTGGTGGAAGATAAAAAACAGTACGCCCGCGCCGAGGTGAAACGCCGACTGACCGACAGCCCGCAGCGCCAGGCGCCGCGCTGCCCCCATTTTGGCGTCTGCGGCGGATGCCAACAACAACATGCCAGCGTTCCGCTTCAGCAGCAAAGTAAACGCGCCGCGCTGGGGCGACTGATGAAGCGCGAGGTAGATGACGTCATCGCCGGCGCGCCGTGGGGCTACCGCCGTCGCGCACGCTTGAGCTTGAATTATCAGCCGAAGACCCAACAATTGCAGATGGGTTTTCGCCAGGCCAACGCCAAAGCGATCGTCGATGTGGTGCAGTGCCCTGTTTTGGTGCCCCAACTTGAGGCATTGCTGCCCGCCGTGCGCGAGTGCTTAAGCGCGCTGAGCGCATTACGCCATCTCGGCCACGTCGAGCTGGTGCAGGCGGACAATGGCCCGCTGATGGTGCTGCGCCATACCGCAGCCCTGCCGGCGACAGACAGGGAAAAACTGGAACGCTTTTCGCAAACTCACGGTCTTTCCCTGTACCTCGCGCCACAAAGCGAGATACTGGAGCATATTCATGGCGAAGCGCCATGGTATACCTCAGACGGACTACGCTTAGTGTTCAGCCCGCGGGATTTTATCCAGGTCAACGACGGCGTAAATCAGCAGATGGTGCGTACCGCACTGGAGTGGCTGGATCTGCGGCCAGAGGACCGGGTGCTGGATCTGTTCTGCGGGATGGGCAACTTTACCCTGCCGCTGGCGACACGCGCCGCCCATGTGGTGGGCGTGGAAGGGGTGCCGGCGCTGGTGGAGAAGGGGCGGGAAAACGCCGCCCGCAATGGTTTATCAAATGTCACTTTCTTCCATGAAAATCTGGAAGAAGACGTCACCCGTCAGGCCTGGGCGAAGCACGGCTTTGATAAAGTGCTGCTGGACCCGGCCCGCGCCGGCGCGCCGGGCGTGATGCCGCATATAATAAAACTGGCACCGCGGCGGGTGGTGTATGTTTCCTGCAACCCGGCGACGCTGGCGCGAGACAGCGAAACCCTGTTGCAGGCTGGATATCAGATTCAACGCCTGGCGATGCTGGATATGTTCCCGCATACCGGCCATCTGGAATCAATGGTGTTGTTTGAGCGCAGGCTTACATAAGGTCATTCACAACGTCGCAGAAGAGCCACCCTGGCCATGAATGCTGACGCGACCTGCAGGATGACATGTAGAAAGTTGAGGCTTGCCGACTTCGGCAGGCCGGTCCCTTAAGGAGAGGACAATGGTTGCGGTAAGAAGTGCACATCTTAATAAAGCTGGTGAATTTGACCCGAAGAAATGGATCGCGAGTCTGGGAATTTCCAGCCAGCAGTCGTGTGAGCGCTTAGCCGAAACCTGGGATTATTGTCGCGAAAAAACGCAAGGACACCCGCAGGCGGACCTGCTGCTGTGGCGGGGCGTCGAAATGGTGGAGATCCTCTCCACCCTAAGTATGGACATCGATACGCTGCGCGCGGCGCTGCTGTTCCCGCTGGCCGACGGCGAAGTTGTCAGCGAAGAGGTGATGCAGGAGAGCGTAGGTAAATCGGTCGTGACCCTGATTCACGGGGTGCGGGACATGGCCGCTATCCGCCAGCTGAAGGCTACCCATACCGACTCGGTCTCTTCCGAGCAGGTGGATAACATTCGCCGTATGCTGCTGGCGATGGTTGACGATTTCCGCTGCGTGGTCATCAAACTTGCTGAGCGTATCGCGCATCTGCGCGAGGTCAAGGACGCGCCGGAAGATGAGCGCGTTCTTGCGGCGAAAGAGTGCACCAATATCTATGCTCCCCTGGCGAACCGCTTAGGTATCGGCCAGCTGAAGTGGGAGCTGGAAGATTACTGCTTCCGCTATCTGCACCCGGCGGAATACAAGCGCATTGCCAAACTGCTCCACGAGCGCCGTATCGACCGCGAGCATTACATCGAAGAGTTTGTCGGCCACCTGCGCTCAGAGATGAAAGCCGAAGGCGTCAAGGCGGAAGTCTATGGCCGGCCGAAGCATATCTACAGTATCTGGCGCAAAATGCAGAAAAAACACCTCGCTTTCGACGAGCTGTTTGACGTTCGCGCGGTGCGTATTGTGGCTGAGCGTTTGCAGGATTGCTATGCCGCGCTGGGGATCGTCCATACTCACTACCGCCATCTGCCGGATGAATTCGACGACTACGTGGCCAACCCGAAACCCAACGGTTACCAGTCTATCCATACCGTGGTGCTGGGGCCGAGCGGCAAGACGGTGGAAATTCAGATCCGCACCCGGCAGATGCATGAAGACGCCGAGCTGGGCGTGGCCGCGCACTGGAAGTACAAAGAGGGCGCGGGAGCCGGCACCAGCGGCGGCCGCGGCTATGAAGACCGTATCGCCTGGCTGCGTAAGCTGATTGCCTGGCAGGAAGAGATGGCCGACTCCGGCGAGATGCTCGACGAAGTGCGCAGCCAGGTCTTCGACGACCGGGTGTATGTCTTTACGCCGAAAGGCGACGTGGTGGACCTGCCTGCGGGGTCGACGCCGCTGGACTTTGCCTATCATATTCACAGCGATGTCGGCCATCGCTGCATCGGCGCCAAAATTGGCGGCCGCATCGTGCCGTTCACCTACCAGCTGCAGATGGGCGATCAGATCGAAATTATTACCCAGAAGCAGCCGAACCCGAGCCGTGACTGGCTGAACCCTAACCTCGGCTATGTGACCACCAGCCGCGGACGCTCGAAGATCCACGCCTGGTTCCGTAAGCAGGATCGCGACAAGAACATTCTCGCCGGTCGGCAGATCCTCGACGACGAGCTGGAGCATTTGGGCATCAGCCTGAAGGATGCGGAAAAGCACCTGCTGCCGCGCTATAACTTCAACGAGCTCGATGAACTGCTGGCCGCCATCGGCGGTGGCGATATCCGTCTCAACCAGATGGTCAACTTCCTGCAGGCGCAGTTCAATAAACCTAGCGCCGCCGAGCAGGATGCGGCCGCGCTGAAGCAACTGCAGCAGAAAACCTACACGCCGCAAAATCGCACCAAGGACAATGGCCGGGTAGTGGTGGAAGGGGTAGGCAACCTGATGCACCATATTGCCCGCTGCTGCCAGCCAATCCCGGGCGACGAGATCGTCGGCTTTATCACCCAGGGGCGCGGGATCTCCGTGCATCGCGCGGACTGCGATCAGCTGGCAGAACTGCAGTCGCATGCCCCGGAGCGCATCGTCGATGCGGTATGGGGCGAAAGCTACTCGGCGGGCTACTCGCTGGTGGTCAGAGTGGAGGCGAACGATCGCAGCGGTTTACTGCGCGATATCACTACCATCCTCGCCAATGAGAAGGTGAACGTGCTGGGCGTCGCCAGCCGCAGCGATACCCGTCAGCAGCTGGCAACCATCGATATGACCATCGAGATTTACAACCTGCAGGTGCTGGGCCGGGTGCTCGGTAAGCTCAACCAGGTGCCGGATGTGATCGACGCGCGCCGTCTGCACGGCGGTTAATTCGTCTGTAGGCCGGATAAGGCGAAGCCGCCATCCGGCAATTTCGCAACGTCGGATAAGGTCTAAACGCCTTATCCGGCCGACTATTTTTTAAATTTCCAGGATTGTCACATGACTCAAATTGACCGCTTGCTCGGCATCATGCGCCGCCTGCGCGACCCGGAAAACGGCTGCCCATGGGATAAAGAGCAGACCTTTGCCACTATCGCCCCTTACACCCTTGAGGAGACCTACGAGGTCCTCGATGCTATCCAGCGGGAAGATTTTGACGATCTGCGCGGTGAGCTGGGCGATCTGCTGTTCCAGGTGGTGTTCTATGCGCAAATGGCGCAGGAAGAGGGACGCTTTAACTTTGACGATATCTGCGCCGCCATCAGCGACAAGCTGGAGCGTCGCCACCCGCATATCTTCGGCGAGGCATCGGCGGGCAATAGCACGGAAGTCCTGGCCCGCTGGGAGCAAATCAAAAGCGCGGAGCGGGCGGAAAAAGCCCAGCATTCGGCACTGGACGATATTCCCCATAGCCTGCCGGCGCTGATGCGCGCGCATAAAATCCAGCGCCGCTGCTCGGCAGTGGGTTTCGACTGGACCTCGCTGGGCCCGGTGCTCGACAAAGTGCATGAAGAAATTGATGAAGTGATGCATGAAGCGCAGCAGGCGGTGGTGGATGAAGCAAAACTGGAAGAGGAAGTGGGCGATCTGCTGTTTGCCACGGTGAATTTATCCCGTCATTTGGGCGTCAAAGCCGAGGTGGCGCTGCAGAAAGCAAACCTCAAGTTTGAGCGTCGTTTCCGCGAGGTCGAGCGTATTGTCGCCGCCCGAGGCCTGGAAATGACCGGCGTCGACCTCGATACCATGGAAGAAGTGTGGCAGGAAGTAAAACGCCAGGAAACTGATCTCTAACGGATTTTCGTGATCAAGCGCGATTTGTGTGATTTTATAAATAACAAGCGCTTGATTTACGTCAAAAACATTTCGCCAAAAGCGTCTATTTTCTCTTTCCGTTATGTCGTTGAAACACCATGTAGCCTGCCTCTTCGAGTTGTTCGAGTCGCAACACAGGTGCAACTTGAAGAACGAAGGGGAGGGGAAGAATGAAAGTTTGTGGCGTCACGCATGTTCGGGTATACTACTTTCCCGTCCTGGTTATTCCATCGTTTTACCCTAACTTCTCAGGTTCAGCATGACAACGAACTATATTTTTGTGACCGGCGGGGTCGTATCCTCTCTGGGTAAAGGCATTGCCGCAGCCTCCCTGGCAGCCATTCTTGAAGCCCGTGGTCTCAACGTGACCATCATGAAACTGGATCCGTATATCAACGTCGATCCGGGCACCATGAGCCCAATCCAGCATGGGGAAGTGTTCGTTACTGAAGACGGCGCAGAAACCGATCTGGACCTGGGCCACTATGAGCGTTTTATCCGCACCAAGATGACGCGCCGCAATAACTTCACCACCGGCCGTATCTACTCCGACGTGCTGCGCAAAGAGCGCCGTGGCGACTACCTGGGCGCGACCGTTCAGGTTATCCCACACATCACCAACGCTATCAAAGAGCGCGTACTGGCGGGCGGCGAAGGCCATGACGTCGTGCTGGTGGAAATCGGCGGTACCGTAGGCGATATCGAATCCCTGCCGTTCCTCGAAGCGATTCGTCAGATGGCGGTAGAGATCGGCCGCGAGCATACCCTGTTCATGCACCTGACTCTGGTGCCGTACATGGCCGCCGCGGGCGAAGTCAAAACCAAGCCGACCCAGCACTCCGTGAAAGAGCTGCTCTCCATCGGTATTCAGCCTGATATTCTGATCTGCCGCTCCGATCGCGCGGTTCCGGCCAACGAACGAGCCAAAATTGCTTTGTTCTGTAACGTTCCGGAAAAGGCTGTGATTTCTCTGAAAGATGTCGATTCCATTTATAAAATTCCGGGCCTGTTGAAATCTCAGGGGCTGGACGATTATATTTGTAAACGATTCAGCTTAACTTGTCCGGAAGCAAACCTGGCCGAATGGGAACAGGTAATCTATGAAGAAGCTAATCCGGCAGGCGAAGTCACCATCGGTATGGTCGGTAAGTACATTGAACTGCCGGATGCCTACAAGTCGGTGATTGAAGCGCTGAAACACGGCGGTCTGAAAAATCGCGTTACCGTCAACATCAAGCTGATCGATTCGCAGGATGTGGAAACGCGCGGCGTCGAAATCCTCAAGGATTTAGACGCTATCCTGATCCCGGGCGGCTTCGGCTATCGCGGCGTTGAAGGCAAGATCGCCACCGCGCGCTATGCGCGTGAAAACAATATTCCTTATCTGGGCATCTGCCTGGGTATGCAGGTTGCGCTGATTGAGTTCGCGCGTAACGTAGCGGGTATGGAAAACGCCAACTCGACGGAATTTGTGCCAGACTGTAAATACCCGGTCGTGGCCCTGATTACCGAATGGCGTGACGAAGATGGCAACGTTGAAGTCCGCTCTGAGAAGAGCGATCTGGGCGGCACCATGCGCCTGGGCGCGCAGCAGTGCCAGCTGAGTGATGATTCTCTGGTACGCCAGCTTTACGGCGAGCCGACCATCACCGAGCGTCATCGTCACCGCTACGAAGTCAACAACATGTTGTTGAAACCGATTGAAGCTGCCGGTCTGCGCGTTGCGGGCCGTTCCGGGGATGATCAGTTGGTCGAGATCATCGAAGTGCCGAACCATCCGTGGTTTGTGGCCTGCCAGTTCCACCCGGAGTTTACTTCGACGCCGCGTGATGGACACCCGCTGTTTGCCGGCTTTGTGAAAGCCGCGAGCGAGTACCAGAAACGCCAGGCGAAGTAAAAAGAGTTTGAACGGCAATGCACCCATCCGGGTGCATTGTTTGTCTGGAGTTTTAGTTTAACTTGTACTGAGGAAAACCTAATGTCCAAAATCGTTAAAGTCATCGGTCGTGAAATCATCGACTCCCGTGGTAACCCGACTGTTGAAGCCGAAGTACACCTGGAAGGTGGTTTCGTCGGTATGGCAGCTGCTCCGTCAGGTGCTTCTACTGGTTCCCGCGAAGCGCTGGAACTGCGCGATGGCGACAAATCCCGTTTCCTGGGTAAAGGCGTAACCAAAGCTGTTGCTGCGGTAAACGGCCCGATCGCTCAGGCAATCCTGGGCAAAGATGCTAAAGATCAGGCTGGCATCGACAAGATCATGATCGACCTGGACGGTACTGAAAACAAATCTAACTTCGGTGCGAACGCTATCCTGGCTGTTTCTCTGGCGAACGCCAAAGCAGCTGCTGCGTCCAAAGGCCTGCCGCTGTACGCGCACATCGCTGAACTGAACGGCACTCCGGGCAAATACTCCATGCCGGTTCCGATGATGAACATCATCAACGGCGGTGAGCACGCTGACAACAACGTCGACATCCAGGAATTCATGATTCAGCCGGTTGGCGCGCCGACCCTGAAAGAAGCAGTACGCATGGGTTCTGAAGTGTTCCATCACCTGGCGAAAGTGCTGAAGTCCAAAGGCATGAACACTGCCGTTGGTGACGAAGGCGGCTACGCGCCGAACCTGGGTTCCAACGCCGAAGCGCTGGCTGTTATCGCTGAAGCGGTTAAAGCTGCAGGCTACGAGCTGGGCAAAGACATCACCCTGGCGATGGACTGCGCGGCGTCTGAATTCTACAAAGACGGTAAATACGTTCTGGCTGGCGAAGGCAACAAAGCGTTCACCTCTGAAGAGTTCACTCACTTCCTGGAAGAGCTGACCAAACAGTACCCGATCGTCTCCATCGAAGATGGTCTGGACGAATCTGACTGGGAAGGTTTCGCTTACCAGACTAAAGTACTGGGCGACAAAATCCAGCTGGTTGGTGACGACCTGTTCGTAACCAACACCAAGATCCTGAAAGAAGGCATCGAAAAAGGCATCGCTAACTCCATCCTGATCAAGTTCAACCAGATCGGTTCTCTGACCGAAACTCTGGCTGCTATCAAGATGGCGAAAGACGCTGGCTACACCGCTGTTATCTCTCACCGTTCTGGCGAAACTGAAGACGCTACCATTGCCGACCTGGCTGTTGGTACCGCTGCAGGCCAGATCAAAACTGGTTCTATGAGCCGTTCTGACCGCGTTGCTAAATACAACCAGCTGATTCGTATCGAAGAAGCGCTGGGTGAGCAAGCGCCGTTCAACGGTCGTAAAGAGATCAAAGGTCAGGCTTAATCCTGTCCTTGTGAAATAATCATGCCAGCCTTCGGGCTGGCATTTTTTTTACGCCTGCGGCCATTATTTAAAGTCGACGGCCATTTGCTGAGGGATCGACAACCCGCGGGTGGTTTCCACGCAGCGGTCGATGTAATCGGTAAAGCGCGGCGGTTTTGGCATCCCCATGCTCAGCAGCTTGTCGTTACTAAAGCGCACGTTCAGGGTGGCGAACGCGCCGTATAAGCGCATGGCTTTCAGCATCAGCCGCTCATTGCATGGCCCAAATATCCCTTTCAGTTCGCGTCTCATTTTGACCAGCGTTTCATATCTCACCTGGGCGTACTTATCCCCCACCGGCGCCTGCTCCAGGGCCTGAGCCATCGCCAGGTCGATTTCGGCAAACTTCACGCTGTTCTCTTCGCCAGCAGAGATATGCACCACCTCGCCGTGAGCCAGAGGCTGGTTAAGCAGCATTAGCAGGGCGTCGGCGCAGTAGTCCACCGGGATAACGTCAATTCGGTCCTCCATGGAGCACATGAATTTCTGCAGCATCAGCCCCATGCTGAACACCCAGAAAATACTGCTGGAAGGCCGGCAGCCGTGATGGGTATGACCCACCACGATAGAGGGGCGGGCAATTACCAGCGGTAGCGTAGGGCACTGCTGCTGCATCAGCTGCTCGATGGTCGACTTCGAGTGGGTATATTCCACCAGGTGCTCAGCGCGTTCCCGAAACTCCGCGCTTTCGGCGACCAGTGAATCCGGTTCAGGCGAACATGACATCGCCGTACCGACGTGCAGAAAGCGCTGCAGACCCGTCACCTGCGCCATACGTTGCGCCAGGCGCAGCGTGCCCTCAACGTTAACCTTCCAGATAAGCGGGTTGCTGCCAAATGAGGCGACAGCGGCGCAGTTGAGGATGTGCGTGACCTGATCGAGGCGCGGATCGTTAAGAAAATGCTCCGGAGAGGCGAGATCGCCCAGCAGGATATGCTGCTGGCGCAACATCGCCAGCTTCTCCTCGGCGATGTTGAACTTACGCATGTTCTCTTTAACCCGTTCGAGGCCAGCCTCGGGGCTATCAGCACGTACCAGCAGCAGCAGATCTAACCGGGTTTCCTGATGGAGTATTTTCTCTAACGCGGCACCGCCCAGAAACCCCGTAACGCCGGTAATTAATAATGTGGTCATAAACGCTATCTCATTATGGTTGGTCTGCGGGATTCTAGGCGGGCAAAAGTAAACGACAATTAAATAAAAAAGGGGCCCGATCAGGGCTTTATTAAGACCAGTTTAAGGTTATTATTACCGGGGGATAGAATTGGACTCGCAGATCGGCCAGATAATTCACTCTTTCATGTATCAGTTTGTACATTACTGTATTTTAAGGTTTTTTATTTTGGTTCTTGGACTTTTTATTTTATCCTGAATGACAGGAATAACATTTTCTGTTACATATTTCCCCCCGCGCGTCAGAATGCTATTTATTTTAATTCTTACCATGCTAATAAACTAAGCCAAAAGAAAAGATTGCTTTTTTAATCAATAATATTATTCCCGACACGGATATTGACGGAGGGGTAAAAAAGCGATCGCAGCGCAGGACAAGACCTGGGCAGCGAAATCTGCGATAATGAACGTTTATCACCCTAAACAGAGATGACTATGCAGTACCCGATTAACGAGATGTTCCAGACCCTGCAAGGCGAGGGTTACTTCACCGGCGTGCCTGCCATCTTTATTCGTCTGCAGGGATGCCCGGTAGGATGCGCGTGGTGTGACACCAAGCATACCTGGGACAAGCTGGCCGATCGGGAAGTGTCGTTGTTCAGCATCCTGGCGAAAACCAAAGAGAGCGACAAGTGGGGCCCGGCAAGCAGCGAGGATCTGCTGGCGATTATTGGGCGGCAGGGGTGGACAGCCCGCCACGTGGTTATTACCGGCGGTGAGCCCTGCATTCATGATTTAACGCCGTTAACCTCGCTTCTGGAACAAAACGGCTTTAGCTGTCAGATTGAAACCAGCGGCACCCATGAAGTACGCTGCAGCCCCAATACCTGGGTGACGGTTTCCCCGAAGGTCAACATGCGCGGTGGCTATGACGTGCTGTCTCAGGCCCTGCAGCGGGCGGATGAGATCAAGCATCCGGTAGGGCGCGTCCGCGACATAGAAGCGCTGGACGAACTGCTGGAAACGCTGAGCGATGACAAACCGCGGATCATCGCCCTGCAGCCGATCAGTCAGAAAGAAGATGCGACGCGCCTGTGTATCGACACCTGCATCGCCCGCAACTGGCGCCTGTCTATGCAGACGCACAAGTATCTGAATATTGCCTGATAAAAAAGCCCGGCAGCGTACTGACCGGGCTTTTTTTCGCTTACTCGCCGCGATAGACGCAGCCGGCGGTGCAGGTCTCTTTGACCATCACGGCGCTGAGCAGCGGCACCCGCGGTTTCATCTCATCCCAGATCCATTTGGCCAGCACTTCGCTGGTGGGGTTTTCCAGACCAGGAATATCGTTCAGATAATAGTGGTCGAGGCGATCGTATGTCGGCTTAAAGGCGGCCTTCAGCTCGGCAAAATCCATGATCCACCCGGTATGGGGATCGACTTCACCGGTGATCTCCAGACGCACCATAAAGGAGTGGCCATGCAGGCGACCGCATTTGTGTCCTTCCGGGACGTGCGGCAGGTGGTGGGCGGCTTCGAAGGTGAAATCTTTAAACAGCGTGGTGGACATCATTGACTCTCAACAGGACGAAAAAAACCGCCGTAGGGTACCGGAAAGTACATTTTTTCGCATTAACTAAAACGGCCGTGAACAGAAAATAGACATGTTCATCTGCTTTATTTGAGTTAATCTCTTATATTTCAATTGCTTATTTAATCGATTTTGTTGTTAATAACTACAACTAAAAC
>NZ_JAGRQY010000137.1:0-6167 GCF_018223905.1 Klebsiella sp. 28 | reverse complement strand
GTCAGCGAAGCACTCTGCCCGCCGAGCCAGGCGATCCGCTGATGGCCGCGGCGGATAAGATGCTCCGTCACCAGCTGCGCCGCCTGCATGTTGTCCGGGCGGATTAGGTCGACATCGTCAAGATAGCTGGCGCGGGAAGCAAACACCAGCGGCACCCCCGCCTCCGCCGCACGCTCGCGCAGCTCGCTCCCGCGGTCGATCGCCCCGGCGATAATCACCCCGTCCACCCCCTGCGCCGCCAGCGTATCAAACCGCTGGGCCATCTTCTCGCCGCTGCGGCCTCCCTGGGTGAGAAATACCATTTTCCCCTGCCTCTCCAGGGCATCGGTGAGGCCGGCGGTTAATTCAGCATAAAACGGTTTTGACAGGTCGCTGACGATAAGGCCAATCACCCCGCTCTGCCCACCGCGCAGCGAGGCCGCCTGACGGTTGCGCACAAATCCCAGCTGTTCGATAGCCTGATTAACCCGCTCGCCGGTGGCGCTGGAGATGCGCCCTTTGCCGCTCAGTACCAGTGAAACGGTACTCACGGAGACGCCGGCAGCCAGCGCCACATCATTGATGGTGATCTTTTTTGCGATTGCCATAACCTGCTGGCTGACTCCCTTGCCTGTCGATAAATCGTTTTATCATTGTGCGATCTTTATAAACCTTATTATCGCTTGAATATGTGATTTTTATCGCACTAAAAAGTGGTAAAACGTTTTATCTTGCCGTGGCGTTAGTTCTCCCGACCACTTATGAATCAGGAACCGTGCTATGACGGCGAAAACAGCACCAAAAATCACCTTATGGGAATTTTTCCAGCAGCTGGGAAAAACCTTCATGCTGCCCGTAGCGTTGCTCTCGTTTTGCGGGATCATGCTGGGGATCGGCAGCTCGCTAAGCAGTCACGATGTTTTGACTCTGCTGCCGTGGCTGGATATGCCGCTGCTGCAGGCCATCTTTATCTGGATGAGCAAGGTCGGCTCCTTTGCCTTCAGCTTCCTGCCGGTCATGTTTTGTATCGCCATCCCGCTGGGTCTGGCGCGAGAGAACAAAGGCGTCGCCGCCTTCGCCGGCTTCGTTGGCTACGCGGTCATGAACCTGGCGGTCAACTTCTGGCTGACCGCGAAGGGTATTCTGCCCACCACCGACGCCGCGATCCTGAAGGCCAACAATATCCAGAACATTATCGGCATTCCGTCAATCGATACCGGGATCCTCGGGGCGGTGATCGCCGGAATTATCGTCTGGCTGCTGCATGAACGCTTCCATAACATTCGCCTGCCGGACGCCCTGGCCTTCTTCGGCGGCACCCGCTTCGTGCCGATCGTCACCACCGTGGTGCTGGGGCTGGTTGGGCTGGCGATCCCGCTGGTATGGCCAGTCTTCGCTATGGGGATCAACGCCCTCGGGAAGATGATCAACAGCGCCGGGGATTTTGGGCCGATGATCTTTGGCACCGGCGAGCGACTGCTGCTGCCGTTTGGCCTGCACCATATTCTGGTGGCGCTGATCCGCTTTACCGAAGCCGGCGGCACCCTCGACGTCTGCGGCCACAGCGTCAGCGGCGCGCTGACCATCTTCCAGGCGCAGCTGAGCTGTCCGACGACCCACGGCTTCGCCGAAAGCGCCACCCGTTTCCTGTCGCAGGGTAAAATGCCGGCATTCCTCGGCGGCCTGCCGGGAGCCGCGCTGGCGATGTACCACTGCGCCCGTCCGGAAAACCGACATAAAATTAAAGGCCTGCTGATCTCCGGGGTCATCGCCTGCGTGGTCGGCGGCACCACCGAGCCGCTGGAGTTCTTGTTCTTGTTTGTCGCGCCGGTCCTGTATGTCATCCACGCGCTGCTGACCGGTCTCGGCTTTACCATCATGGCGGTGCTCGGGGTAACCATCGGCAACACCGACGGCAATATCATCGACTTCGTGGTGTTTGGCATTCTGCATGGCCTGGCGACCAAGTGGTATCTGGTGCCGGTGGTGGCGGCTATTTGGTTCGCGGTCTACTATGCCATCTTCCGCTTCGCCATCACCCGCTTCAATCTGAAAACGCCGGGCCGCGACATCGACACTGCCGCCAGCGTGGAGAAAGCCGTCGCCGGTACCATCGGCAAATCCGGGTATAACGTACCGGCGATTCTGGCGGCGCTCGGCGGCGCAGAGAACATTGTTTCGCTGGATAACTGCATTACCCGTCTGCGCCTGTCGGTGCACGATATGAGCAAAGTGGACGCCGCCGCGCTGAAAGCCCATCGCGCCATCGGGGTGGTACAGCTCAACCAGCATAATCTGCAGGTGGTTATTGGCCCGCAGGTACAGTCGGTAAAAGATGAGATGGCCACGCTGATGAATACCGTGCAGGCCTGATCCCACTAGTCCCCCTCCGCTACGGAGGGGGCGCTCGCTAAGGAAGCTCCAATGTTTGATTTTGCCACCCCTATCGATCGCCACGGCACCTGGTGCACGCAATGGGACTATGTCGCCGACCGGTTTGGCGCCGCCGATCTGCTGCCGTTCACTATTTCCGATATGGATTTCGCCACCGCGCCCTGTATTCTCGACGCCGTCAGCCAGCGGCTGGCCCACGGGGTGTTCGGCTACAGCCGCTGGCGCAACGAGGCGTTTCTCGGGGCGATTGTCCACTGGTACGCCAGCCGCTTTAACAGCGACATCGATCCGCAATCTGTGGTCTACGGACCGTCGGTTATCTATATGGTGGCGGAAACCATCCGCCAGTGGTCGAAAGAAGGCGACGGCGTCGTGGTCCACACCCCTGCCTACGATGCGTTCTATAACACCATCACCGCTAACCGGCGACGGATTGCCCCGGTGCCATTGATCCTGAAGGATAATCGGTGGCGCTGCGATATGGACCGCCTGGAGGCGGCGCTGGCGGAGCCAAAGAATACCCTGCTGCTGCTGTGCAGCCCGCACAACCCAACGGGGAAAGTCTGGCGTCGCGAGGAGCTGGAGACCATGGCGGCCCTGTGTCAAAAACATGGCGTCAGGGTGATTAGCGACGAAATTCATATGGACATGACCTGGGGCGAACACCGCCATATCCCGTGGAGCGAGGTCGCTCAGGGACCATGGGCGCTGTTCACCTCCGGTTCGAAGAGCTTCAATATTCCGGCCTTTACCGGGGCCTACGGCTTTATCCCCGAAGAGAACGAGCGCGACAGCTACCTGCAGGCGCTAAAGGGTCGCGACGGGCTCTCTTCCCCTTCCGTGCCGGCGCTGGTCGCCCATATCGCCGCCTACCGCGACGGGGCTCCCTGGCTCGATGCCCTGCGCGACTACCTGCAGGCGAATATGCGCTATGTCGCCGACACGCTCAACAACGCCTTCCCCGCGCTCTGCTGGCAGCCGCCGGAGGCCACCTACCTGGCATGGATCGACCTGCGCCCGCTCAACGTTGACGATCGCGCGCTACAGCAGGCGCTGATCGCCGAACAGAAGGTGGCGATTATGCCGGGTTATACCTATGGTCCTGAGGGCAACGGCTTTCTGCGACTCAACGTCGGCTGCCCGCGCGAGAAGCTGGAACGCGGTGTCGAAGGACTGATTGCCGCCCTGCGCAGCCTCAGCTGATTCGACGCGCAATCTACAGGTCATCGCGCCGGCGAAACGCCAGGTAACCGGCGCCGAGGGTAAAGACAGCGACAATCACCACCAGCAGGATAAACCCGTGGTGGTTGCTTGCCAGCGGGATCCCACCGACGTTCATGCCGAAGAAACCGGCGACGATGTTAATCGGCAGCGCGAGGACGGTGATCACCGTCAGGGTATAGAGGGTGCGATTGCTCTGCTCCAGCTGGCGGGCGCCAATCTCCTCCTGCAGCAGACTGATGCGCTCGATCAGGCCCGACAGATCGTTAAGCACCACGCTAAACTCTTCGGTGAACTGACGAAACGCCTGCACCACCGCGCGATCCATCCACGCCGGCGGCCGGTTAAGCAGCCGGAACATCGCCGCCGGCTCCGGCGCCAGCAGCCGCTGGAAGCGTAAAAGCATCCGCCGTAGCCGCGCCAGATCGGCCCGGTTGCGCTGCACGTGATTGCTCAGAAGACGCTCTTCAATAAGGTCAACATGGCGGCTGGCCTGGCGGACGACCTGCTCCAGCACCTCCTCCTGCTCCTCCAGCAGAAAGGCCAGCAGCTCAGTAGACGTGTTCACCCTGAGCGTCTGCAAGCGCGGCAGCATCCATTCGATAAACCGCAACGGTTTGAAGCGCGCCGTCACCACCAGCCTGGGGCTACAGTAGAGCCACAGCGTGGCGGTTTCCGCGCTGGTATCCTGCGGACGAAACAGCACATCGTTAAGCACAGCGAACAGATTTTCCCCCTGTCGCTCAATGCGGGTGGTGTGCGAGCCGCTGCGGATCTCCTCGAAGAAAAAATCGGCCACCGGAAAGTGGCTGGTTAACCATTTCTCGGCGGTGGCGTGATTAAGATTCAGGTGTAACCAGATAAACGCCTTGTCATCGGCGAGCGCCTGATAGCGGGCGCATACCTCGCCAGAGGCGATCGGCTGCGGGGGGCGCTGTTCATGAAACAAATAGCCATGCACCAGGCCGGAAACTTCACTATCAAAATCGGGCTTTAACATCTTCGCGGTGACGTCTTGACTCATGGCTCCCTCAGGACAGGCACTGGCACCGTTGATGCCCGAATATTGCCATCTTTCGCTATTTTCCGCGGGCTGGCAAGGTTAATAATCTGGTCATAAAACAGTAACCTGGCTGACATATGACGGCCAGTATCACGCTTCATCCCCTCGCCGCGCAGGCGATGCGATGGAGGCGAACAGAAGGTCTTCTTGCCTTTATGCTCAGGTGGTTATTAAAATAAATTTGATTATCCTCAAAACTTTTTTAGGCAGAAAGCGGTATTAATTTGCGCGCTTAATCATTGCTTTCACCCAGGTTTATTGAGGAGGAGACCATGAAAACCTATGACCGTAATCGTAACGCTATTGCTACCGGCAGCATGGTAATGATCGCCGGTAACGGGACGACGGGCGTGATTAAAGCTATCCATGGCGAGGGGAAAACCGCTGAGCAGTTGCGCCGGGCGGACTGCGTTGAAATCGACGGCTGCGAGGGCCGCTTCTGCCCGTTGGATCTGATCCGTCTCGGCTTCCATTAATTCCTGCCGCCAGGTCGTTAGTATCAGGCCACCTGTGGTGGCCTGCTCTTTTCCCGGGTAATAAAGCGTCTAGCGAAAGCTCCACTGAACACTCATCACAAAGATCGCCGGCACAATAATGCCGCCTTCCACACCGAAATAATCGGTGAAATTATATTGCAGGCCATGATAGAGGTAGGGCGAAAAACCGATGCCGGTGATTTTTTTGGCGGTGCGGTAGGTGCCGGAATCCCCACAGTGGCTGAAGGCATCAAAGAAAAATTCCCCGGTATAGGCATACACCCCTTTCAGTACCCAGCCGGTATCGTTTTTCAGCCAGTCGCGGCGCACGCCGAGGGTCAGGCAACGATCGTCAAAGCTGTTTTTCATCGTTCCGACCAGCACGCTGTATTTTGAATCCTGAGAAAACTTGCGCTCCACCGAGAAAAAGTTGTTATTGAAATGTTCGTTATATTGTCCGTGGTTACCCGTCATATGATAGACATAGGAGCCGGTATTCATCGAATAGAGGCTTAATTCCCCGGCCTGCGCCGACGGCATGGCAACCATTAGTAGGCCTGATAACAAAATCCATAATTTATTTACCATTCAGTAACCTATGCCATACCCGTAAAAAGAACCCCGCATGCTAGCACCGCTTAGCTAAACCAAAGGGCAATCAGATAAACCAACGCTCTTCGCGGCGGGAAAATATGACGCTATCTGCACTATAGCAGTCGTCCTCTCGCCTGGTGAGCGCCTGCGGTTATACTGGAGAAACATTCCCCTAATCGTTAAGGACCGCTGTGTTAGCCACTCTCCTCGTTGCGCTGGTCGCTATTATTCATCTCGCCATCCTGGTGCTGGAGATGTTTCTCTGGGAAGGCTCCGCCGGGCGCCGGGCCTTTAACCTCAGCGCCGATTTCGCCCGGCAGACCCGGGTGCTGGCGGCCAACCAGGGCTTGTATAACGGCTTTCTGGCCGCCGGCCTGGCATGGGGGCTGTGGCTGGGGGCGCCGGGGGGGCAGGTGGTTATCTTTTTCCTGGCCTGCGTG
>NZ_JAGRQY010000136.1:0-3942 GCF_018223905.1 Klebsiella sp. 28 | reverse complement strand
GATAGCATCGGAGAGGGTCGCCGCGCGCTGCCAGCGCAGACTGTTGAGGAAATCCAGCCAGGCGCCGCTGAAATCAGCGAAATAACGCTCCGCCAGCCTGGCTCGCAGAGCTTCCGGCGACGTCGACTGCGCGGCAGTCTGCTTCGTATCGCTCAGCACCCAGTCCATTTCATCGCGGCGTTCCGCGACCACTTTCTCAATGGCCGGCTGCACGGCCTGCTCCCAGGCCTGACGGGTAAACATTCCCGGCACCACCTCATCAGTGCTGAACAGACGCGAAGCATCGGTGTCGGCAGTCATATCCGCCAGGCGCATATCGGCATACTGATTCGCCACCTGCGCGAGCATCTTCTGGTAAAGCGTGGACTCACTGTTGCGCTGGCCCAGTTGGCGAATTAACCGTGTGCGCACCTGGCTGACCAGACCGTCATCGACAGGCAGACGCCACTGCGGATGCGATGCCAGGCTGGCGGCATAAAATGCCAGCAGCGAAGGGCCGCTGCCCTGCCAGACGGCGTCGGCGATGCCTGAGCGCTGCGGCCAGTCCTGCATTAGCGTAGTGGCGAACCACGCGGCGTCCATTTTTTCCGGGCGGGTCAACATCAGATATTGTTTCAGTTGTCCGTAAGCGGTCTTCGTCATCTTCTCACGCAGTGGGCTGTCCGGCGGCAGCTGCACGAAGGCGGTGAGCTGCTCTTCCAGATGATGCGCCGCCGCATCGCGCAGCAGCGGTTGCGCCATCTCCCCGTAGCGCGGGAACAGCGCCGCCAGCAGGTCATCGTTCTGACTGAGGCCAGCGCGGAGGTACCACGGCGCTCCGTGCTGCGAGCGGTATTCCAGTTGAGAAAGCGTTTTCTGTAACGCGGAGAGCGCATACAGGCGTACGGCCAGCGGCTGTTTTCCCGCCGAGGCCTGCTGCACCTGCTGCTGTGCGATCGCCACCAGGTGGCGGTTGGAGATAAAAGAGACTGTCATTGAGGCGGCCCAGAGTAACATCAGGGCGGCGGCGCAGTTTACGCAACGCAGCCAGCCAGTCTGCATCGGCCGGAGTCACAGGATCGCCACCCCACAGCAGCACAGTCCCCCGGTCTTCCTGCCAGAGTTCCCTAGTGAGTTTTGGGGCCAGTTGTTCCACATCACTGACTGAGCCGGTCATCAGCAGGATGCGGACTTTGCTATGCCAGAAATGACCGTAAGTATGTCGCAGAACTTGTTGTACTTCGTTTATTATCTTTTTACTTATGTCTACCTGTTTCAAATGAGCACTATTGTTTGACCGAGTATTCTGTTTATCATTTAATTTACAGAAAAAACGCAATCTTGATGCAAACGCAACAAGTGAGTACCGACTGACTAGCAGCAAAGAGAGGAAAACAGGAACTGCGAAAATAGTACAGAGCACCCGAAATTTTTCTGCTGGTTCCATCCATCCCAGGGATGGTCCCCATAGATAATATATTAGAAATAAAATAACAGTAATAATAACGACAAAAAAAACGCCAGAAAATTTAATAAGGATTTTCTTCATGTTATAATAAACCTCTAAACACTTGCAACTGAGTTAAATAAATGACAGTTCAAAACATCATTATTTTTATTTACCAATAAATACTGTCCTGGGGGGAGATGCTCATTTACATAACTCAATTGCAAAAACTCGGTAAGAGGCGGGCATTTACATAAATAGTTGTCTGAATCAACGTACATATACGACGAAAGTGCACTTTCCGACATTACATCTGTTGTTTTTAACACCAATTTTTTAAGCTCTTCTTCATTCAACCCAGAATATATAACACCAGATAGCCTTCTCCCTTCATTAACCCTTCCCCAAAGGAGCAATTTATCTATTCCTACCCAATCACATTCTGGTCGAAAAAAAGCCCCTAAAGATGAGCGACCACCAGTCTCGCCATCATTTCTCAGTCTTCCCAACAAAAACATCACAGATTCAGATTTATCGTCGATTTCATCGTCAAGTAATTCTGCGCCATAAAAACTGGCGGCAATAAGAACTATATATTCATCAGAAGAGCTATCCAGCAATTTATCGATGGATTCAGATAAGTTTCTACTAAACTCAATATTCTCCCCGGGATATATATTATCAAGTCGTTCTTGCCAAATATTTTCCATCAGAGGTTTAAAATTATCATTAAGAGCGCATATCACTTTTACCCTAATATATTTAGGCAAAAGGGTTATATGCATATGGATATCATTAATCAGAAATCCCATTATTTTATTAAATAAAATAGCATTTCTATCCTGTATTTGATGAATGCTATTTAATTCATTTGTTGGGGAATTAAAACTAAGATATCTGGACATATGCGTAAACTTTGGTGCATAGCGAACAGGCAATAAATCTCCCTCTATGATATTAGTTACATCTCCATTTAAATCAGGCAATCTGATCTGTAACTCAATGATCTCAAGATAGGCCCTTCCTTTTTGAAGCAACTCCTGATAATAATCCAGGCGAGTTTTATTCCAGTAAACTGTTTCGATATTCTCATTATTCCAAATTATAACTCTGAAGAAAAATACAGCCCCGCTTAAGAGTAGCGGCACCAGCAATAACTCAGACCAGAAAACATAATTATTTTTTGATAAATACTCAGAAAAATAAACCAAGAAAACACATACATATACAGCAATAATACAAACACAAATTCCGAATTCAACCCATAGTGATAATGCTTTTTGGGATGTTTTCTCTTCCGAAGGAATATCAAAAATATTTACTGGCATAAGTTCATTCCTTTAAAACACGCGAACCGGCGGAAATAAGAATAGCGCCACATGAACAGCGGTGCCCTTCTAACGCAACAGCTAACCCGTTATCGCAATGTTTTTCATCTCCCTCACTTATACTATTTACACCGTGTGTTGGACATGAGACCAGATCAGACTTACGTGCCACAGATTTACCATCAATGATTATCTGAGATGAGCCCGTTAAGACAGATCCACCATGAGATGTTTTATCACCTACACAAATAGTTTTTTTCATATTCTAATCTATTCAGTCTGATATATTAATTGGCAATAGTAACTTCAGGAAGTCTTTTTAAAATGACAGGTTGGAATCCATCGGGATCATCAATCATAACCGGTTCACCATTTTTCATGACAGGATTTCCATTATCATCTGTTTCCTGAACCTTCTCCTGAGGTTTTCCAGTTTTTTCATCAACAACGATAACCTGATCTGGACCTGTAAACTTAAATGCCGACTCGATACTATAATCGATATAGTAATCTTTAACTTTTTCAATAGATGTTTTGAAAACATTGATACTTTCGCCCTGCAATGCAGAATCAGGGAATTCATCAAGCCGCAATATTGTATCAAATGTCTTACTGTAAAATAGTATATTATAAAAAACGCTTAATTTTTTAGAGGCTAATCTATCATCACGGGCACATCCAGTATAAAAAACCATATAATCATGAGCATCAAATAATATCCCATCTCTTCGATTGACACAAACGGATGGGTATGTACAATTACTATTTAGTAATAAAAATTGAGATATTTTACCTCCTCTTTTTATTCGAATTATGCTTTCAGGAAATAACGTTTCACCAGGAATATTAACATAAGTACCTGCGGGTATTTTTACATATTTCCCATCAAACACCCCAATCCATAAGTCCTGTTTTTTATTTACCAACCAATACTGATTGGAAAATAAAGACTTATTTCTATTTATATCTGGGAGATTGTTTTGAGTTGTTTTAAAATCAATAAATTGATCATGATATCTTTCGTTTGCATCTCGATCTAATAGATTTCCAGGGTCACTCTTGGAAAAGAGTATCTCATCATTTCTATCGCTAGCATGGATAAATTGTGTTGATATCAAAAAATAAAATAAAACAAAATATTTCATGATTTACCATCCTATGGATAATCAAAATAATTGATAAAGATAT
>NZ_JAGRQY010000135.1:0-19353 GCF_018223905.1 Klebsiella sp. 28 | reverse complement strand
CGGCAAGCGCAGCGCCGCCGGGCGGTCAGGCGCCGTACCCGCGGTAGTGCCGGATGCCGGCATCAATGCCTTATCCGGCCTACGTTCCTTCCCGCAGGCTCATACCCCCGTAGGCCCGGCAAGCGCAGCGCCGCCGGGCAGCTGGCCCAGGCCAACTCCCTCAGTTCACCGTCAGGCGCAGGGCCAGATCCTGCGGGTAGGGATCAAAATAGTTCTGCGCCTGCAGGTAGCGATCCGGATACTCGGCCAGATAGTGCTTAAGCAGCGTCAGCGGGGCGAGGATCGGCAGCAGCCCGGCGCGATAGTTGAGGATCACCTCCCGCAGCTCGCCGCGCTGGCGGCTGTTTAGCTGGTCGCGGAAATAACCCTGAATATGCATCAGCACGTTGGTGTGGTTTTTCCGCGAGGCGGGCTGCTTGAGGATCGCCATCAGCTTCTCGCGGTAAACCTCGAAGAACGCCTCCAGATCCTCCCATTCATGCAGCGAGGCGACGAACGGGCCGATCTCCCGGTAGCCCGCCTGGTGATGAGCCAGCAGTTGCAGCTTGTAGCGGCTGTGAAAGGCCAGCAGGCTGTGGCGGGTCAGGCCGCGGGCGCGCAGGGCGTTGAGTTCATGCAGGGCGAAAACGCGCTCGACAAAATTCTCCCGCAGCAGCGGATCGTGCAGCCGGCCATCCTCTTCCACCGGCAGCCACGGGTAGCGCGCCATCAGGGCGCCGGTAAACAGCCCCACGCCTTCCTTACGCCCGCGATTGCCTTTTTCATCGTACAACCGCACGCGCTCCATTCCGCAGCTCGGCGATTTGGCGCAGACGATAAAGCCCGACAGCTCGCTCAGGGTTGCGAGGTGGGCGCTGGCGAAATCAGCCATCTTCTCCGTCACATCCTCGTGCGGGGCGTGGCTGAAGCGCATGCGGATCTCCCCGGCCGGGGTCTGCACCAGGCGGAGCGCCGGGCGGGGAACGGGCAGGCCGATCGCCATCTCCGGGCAGACGGGCTTAAACGCCACCCACTGCGCGAGCTCATCCATCACAAAGCCCATACGCTTATGCCCGCCGTCGAATCGCACGGCTGAGCCGGTTAAACATCCGCTGATCCCAATGANNCGTCGCCATCGATCTCAACATGGAAGCGGCGCAGCTGCTTGCCGTTGCGATCCTGCACCATCCCCCACGCCTCGGTTCGGCCCTGAAAATAGTGAAAGATGTCGAGGGCGGGCTGCTGCTGCCGGTATTCGGTGACCTCGGTACTGCAGCCGGCGAGCATCAGCATCAGCAGCGCCAGGCCAAGGGTCAGAATGCGTTTCATGGTGTACCTCCGATCAACTGCTGACGCAGTTCGGGATAAGTGGTGCGTGGATCGAGCCAGATGGCGAGAAAGCGGGTGCTGAACGCCGCCGACTGGCGCGGGCCGAGCGGGGTAAAGGCGGTCTGTGCGGCGCTGGCGCGGTACCAGAACTGCCCCTCGCCGCCGCGGACCACGAACGCCAGCTGGCTGCCCGGCGCGACGTCCGGCCAGATCCCCTGCAGCATGCGCAGCCAGGCTTCGCTACGCGGTTCCTGTTGCAGAATGCCCTGTGCCTGCCACTGGTCGCGGGTGGCGTCCACCAGCGCCTCGCGATCGATGTCGCGCTGGTAGGTGATGATCAGCGCCCGATCCTGCTGCGGGCCGTCATACCGACCATTGGGCGTGCGCAGCTGTGAGTGATAGACGGTGAACGGCCCCCAGGTGAGGGTCGCCTCGCCGACGCGGCGCCACGCCAGCCAGTCGGCGGCGTGGGCCGCCGGGGCGAGGACGGTCAGCCATAGCAGTAACAGGGCGAATCTCATTTTTGCCTCCCCATCCCCAGATGGAACAGCAGCATGATCACCAGCCAGCCGCAGGCCATGGCGGCCACAGCAAGCGCCGTCGGCACCAGCAGGGTCATGGCTCCGAGGCGAGCGCCGATCAGGTAGGCCACCGGGCCGCCGAGGGTCGCCGCCGTGGCCAGCACCCAGCCGGGAAGCGTCGCGGTGCGGGTCAGTCGGGTCCAGACGACGGCGAACATCAGCCACAGGGCCACCATCCACAGGGGCAGCAGGCTGTCGCCGCGAAAATCAATCAGCCCCGCCAGCGCCCAGCAGGCGTCCAGCCCGCAGCCCGCCGCGGCCAGCAGCAGGGCGGGCGGACGACTGGTCGCCGGCAACCGCAGCCAGGCGAAGATGGCCAGCGTCAGCCAGATCAGCAGACCGCGCTCGCGCAACATCACCACCAGCGTCCAGTAAACATCGAACGCGAGGGCCATCAGCAAGTGCTGCGCCGGGCGTGTCATACCCGCTCCGCGGTGAGCTGCACCACGCTGATGGTGCGGGCGTTAAATCCGGCTTCGCAATAGCCGAAGTAGTAGAGCCACATCCGGCGGAAGCGCTCATCGAAGCCGAGCTTTTCAATATCCTGCCAGGCGTGGGTAAAACGCTGCCGCCAGTGCGCCAGCGTGCGGGCATAGTCCGGGCCCATGTCGAACAGGTTGCGCACCACAAAATCGGTATGGCGGGTCATCAGCTCGCTCATTGCCGTGATGCTGGGCAAAAAGCCGCCCGGGAAGATGTAGCGCTGGATAAAATCGACGCTTTTGCTGTAGTCGCGATAGCGCTGATCCTGAATGGTGATCGCCTGCAGGGCCATTTTACCGCCCGGGCGCAGGCGCGCCTGGCAGGTGCGGAAGAAGGCCGGGAGGTAGCGCTGGCCCACCGCCTCAATCATCTCCACCGACACCAGTTTGTCGTACTCGCCGCGCAGATCGCGGTAGTCGCAGAGCAGCACCTCGACGCGATCCTGCAGCCCGGCGCGGGCCATGCGCTCGGTAGCCCAGCGGTGCTGCTCCCGGGAAAGGGTGGTGGTGGTGACCCGGCAGCCGTAATGGCGGGCGGCGTACTCGGCCAGCGCCCCCCAGCCGGTGCCAATCTCCAGCAGATGATCGCCGGGAGTGAGCGCCAGCTGGTCGCACAGGCGCGCCATCTTGGCCCGCTGGGCCTGGGTCAGATCCTGCTGGTCATCGGTAAACAGCGCGCTGGAGTAGAGCAGGTCGTCATCCAGAAAATGGGCATAAAATTCGTTGCCGAGGTCGTAATGGGCGGCGATGTTCTCCCGCGCCTGGGCGCGGGTGTTGCGGCGGGTCCAGTGGCGCAGGCGGGCGACGGGCTTGCCCAGCAGACGGAAGCCGCGCTCCAGACGCCCCAGCACCTCGCCGTTGCGCGCAAGGATCTGCAGCAGCGCCGTCAGCTGGTGGCTCTCCCAGTCGCCGTCCATCCAGGCCTCGGCCGCCGCCAGGCTGCCGCCGGTCAGCAGACGCCAGTACACCTCCGGCGTGCAGACCCGCGCCTCGGCGCGCAGCGCGGCGGCGGGGTCGCCAAAATGAAAAGTCTGCGCCCCTTCGCGCACGGTGAGCGAGCCTTCGCGGAGGCCACTCAACAGACGAAAAAGCAGCCAGCGCGCGAGCCGCACGTTGCGCGGCACATCGGGTTCAAGCGCAAAGACGGGATCGGTCATGAGCGTTCACTCCTGCTGACAGGATGGTTGTACAGCGGCACGCGCTTCAGCCATAGCCGCAGCGCCTGCCAGTAGATGGCGAGGACGGTTTTCAGGGTCATCAGCGGCAGACGCAGCAGCAGCCCGCGCAGGTTGGCGCGGGTCAATGGCACGCGGCTCAGGGCCAGCGTGGCGTCGAACACCTTGCTGGCCTGATGGTTTTCAATATGCATGTGCAGCGTTTTGCCGGGTGCGTTGAAGCGCCAGTGATAGACCATGTCCATCGGGTTAAACGGCGAAACGTGAAAGGCTTTCTCCAGCGGGCGCGCCTGCTGGCCGTCCACCGCGTAGTAATGACGCTCATTCCACGGCGTGTTGCGCACTTCGGCCAGCACCCAGCGCAGGGTGTCGGCTTCGTCATAGCAGTAGTAAAAGTTGACCGGATTAAAATGGAAGCCGAAGTAGCGCAGCTGGGTCAGGAGCATCACGCGTCCCGCCGGGCGGCAGCCGGTCAGGATCTCCAGCCGGTTCAGCACTTCGGCCTTCAGCGGCGCGCCCAGCGGATAATCGGCGTCGTACCAGGCGGCGGCGGCCAGGCGGTTGCGACGGATACCCGCCTCAGGCAGCCTGTCCAGTTCGTCGAGGTCGAGCCAGGCCATAAACAGGCGGTAGACGAAGTGGTGCGCCTTCGGCTGCAGGCGACGGTGGCGCAGGACGCCCTGATAGAGGCAGCTGTTCATTTCAGTTGCCCTCCGCCGCGGCGATGCCCTGCACCACGTCGAGCGCGCTGCGCACCCCATCCTCATGAAAGCCGTTGTACCAGTAGGCCCCGCAGTACCAGCTCCGCTGCTGGCCGTTAATCTCTTCGCGCCGCAGCTGGGCCGACCAGCTTTGCGGATTAAACAGCGGATGCTCATAGACGAAGCGCTGCCAGACGTAGCGATCGTCCACCGGCGCGTCCGGGTTCAGGGTGACGCAGAACAGCGGCGCGCCTGCGGGCAGCCCCTGGAGAATATTCATGTTGTAGGTGACGCAGGCCCGGGCCCGATCCCCGTCGCTCAGGCGATAGTTCCAGCTGGCCCAGGCGCGCTGGCGCTCCGGCAGCCAGCGCGGATCGCTGTGCAACACCACCTCGTTACGCTGCCAGCCGATGTCCCCGAGGATTTCACGTTCGGAATCGGTGGGCGCCGCCAGCATCGCCAGGGCCTGCGCGGAGTGGCAGGCGAAAATAACCTGGTCAAAATGCGCCTCCCCGGACGCCAGCCGCAGGGTGACACCCGCCGGGTGGCGGTCCACCTGCTGCACCGGCGCGTTGAGCCGCAGGTCCAGACGATCGCCGAGCCTGGCGAGCAGGGCGCGAACGTACTCCCGCGATCCGCCGGGCACCACGTACCATTGCGGGCGATCGCGAATATCCAGCAGACCGTGGTTTTCAAAGAAGCGCAAAAACAGCGGCAGCGGGAAGCGGCGCATCTCCTGCAGCGACGACGACCAGATGGCCGCCCCCATCGGCAGAATATAGTGGCGGGCGAAGAAGGGGCTGAAACGGTGGCGGGTGAGGAAGCTCTCCAGCGTCGCGCCTGGATCCAGCGCCTCGGTCAGCGCCAGTTTCGCCAGCCGGTTGAAGCGGACGATCTCGCTCAGCAGTCCCCAGAAGGCCGGCTTCAGCAGATTGCGCCGCTGGGCGAAAAGCGAGGTCAGGCTGTGGCCGTTGTATTCCAGGCCGCTGGCCGGGTTGTGGACCGAGAAGCTCATCTGCGTTTTTTGCCCGCCGATCCCCAGCTCGCTGAGCAGACCCATAAAGCGCGGATAGGTGCGATCGTTGTAGACGATAAATCCGGTATCGATGGCCCAGGTGCCCTGCGGCGTGGCGACATCCACGGTGGCGGTGTGGCCGCCCGGCGTGGCGCCCGCTTCGAACAGCGTTACCTGATGGTGTCCGGCCAGTCGCCAGGCGCAGGTCAGCCCGGCGATGCCGCTGCCGATGATGGCGATATTCATGAGCGCACCATCCTGCGCAACAGCAGGCGCTGGATACCCGATGGCAGACTGGCCAGCAGACGCAGGGCCAGGCTGAAACCGGTGGGGAAGGCGATGTGGTTTTTTCCCTTCGCCAGGCCATGGCGGATCGCCGCCACCGCCCGATCCACGCTCACCCGGCCGGGCATGGCGAAGTCGTTTTGGCGCGTCAGCGGGGTGTCGACGAAGCCCGGAGAGACCACCGTGACGGCCACCCCTTTCGGCTCCCAGTCCAGACGCAGGCTATTGGCAAACCAGGTCAGCGCCGCCTTGGAGGCGCCATAGGCTTCCGCGCGCGGGAAGGGCAGCCAGTGCGCCATGGAGCTGACCAGCACCACCCGATCGCCAGCCTCCAGCTGCGTCTGCAGCGCCGCCAGGCAGTTCACCGGCCCGAGGAAGTTGGTGGCCATCACCCGCTCCACGAGGGCGGCATCCACCTGTCCGTGGTCGAGGTATTCGCAGGTCCCGGCGCAGAGAATGATCAGGTCGGCAAAACAGCCTGTCAGCGCCTGGCGACAGGCGTCCCTGTCTGTCATATCGAACAGGCGTACGCTGATGTTGGGGCTGAGCTGCTGGAGCGCTGCCAGGCGCGACGCATCGCGCCCGCAGGCGATGACCAGATGGCCATCCGCCGCGAAGGATTTCGCCAGGCCGGCGCCGATCCCGGAGCTGGCGCCGGTGATGAGCACCGTCATCATGAGCGCACCCTCCGCTTCACGCCGCGTACCGCCCAGCCCAGCAGGGGAAGATGCTCGTAGATCATCTCCCCGGCGTCGTAGTAGTCGCGCTGATGGAGAACCTGCTCCCCGGCGATGTCCACCATCGAGCAGCCCGGCAGGGCCAGGGTTTCTCCACCGGCAATGCGCGGATGCGACCAGTGCATGGTCCAGGTCACGGCGAACCGCTGGCCGTCGCAAAGCGGCGTGTCGATGGTGAACCGGCACTGCTCCACGTTGGCCAGCAGATGGGTAAAGTAGCGCTGAATGGCGAACAGCCCCTGATGCTGACCAAAAGGATCGCTCAGCGTGGCGTCCGGATGGTACAGCGCGGCCAGCGCCGCGGGCGGCTGCGCGTCCAGCCCGGCGTAGTACTCAACGAAACGACGAATCACGGACGGCGAGGTGCTCATGGATCACATCCTGGCTAGATACGGTAGCGTAATGGCATACTTAAAACTTACACAAATAAAATTATTTGTCCAAGTTTGTAGAAAAATATATTTTATTTACGTTAAAAATCATGTTGTTATGATTGGTGTTTTAAGGAGTGAAAATCGCGGGTGGCGCAAAGGGCAAGCGTGAGCCCGCCGCGCCACCGGGCGCTGGCGTCTCAGAGAGGGGATGTAGGTTAAAACAGGGGGGTTAGAGCGGAATTATCTCGAGGGAGACGACCTGCTGCTGCCAGAGTTCGACCTGCCTCTGGCGGGCGGCAGAAAGTTTGCCGCTGGTAACCAGCAGCCAGTTGCGCTGGGGGAAAATCTCCGGCGCCAGGGCGGCGGGAGGCACCGGCAGAACGTCGATGCGATGGCCCTGGCCGGTACGTTTGAGCGCCTCAAGCCAGATTTCGCAGGCGTCGGTCAGGTGCCAGCCGGTGATCAGAAAGTTGTCCCCGGGCGCCTTCTTGTCGCCTTCGAGGCAAAACGAGGTATAGGCGATGATGATGCCGTCGAGAATTTCGCGCAGCGTCATGATGGCCGGCACGTTGGCGGAGACCTGGCTGCGCAGCGGACGCAGCACTTCGGTTACCAGCTCCTGGCGCGGATATTCGCGCCCGGCGTCGTAGATCAGCTGGCGCAGGGACTCGATTTTTCCCTCTTTCAGCCGCTGCAGCATGGTCTCCTGCAGCGTCAGCCAGTTATTGGTGCGCCGCGCGCCGGGGCGCGACAGCAGGGGTTTCACCTGGCTGACCGGCACCCCTTTTTTCACCCAGTCGAGGATCTTCAGCGCCTGCTGGACGTCGTCATCGCTGTACAGACGGTGTCCACCATCGGTGCGCAGCGGCTTAAGCAGGCCGTAGCGGCGCTGCCAGGCGCGAAGCGTGGTCGCATTTATCCCGCATAGTCGGGCAAATTCGCCGATGGAGTAAGGCATGGAGGCCACCTGTTAACAAAGAATATTCTCAATATACTACGAATCACGACGGCTGGCGTGAAGTGTAGTGGCTTTACACTACACTTTCCCCAACCGCGTAAATGAAAGGAGTTCTCATGAAGCTATGGCCTGTTGTCACTGGCGTCGCTATCGCGTTAACCCTGGTGGCCTGTAAATCGCCCACGCCGCCGAAAGGCGTTCAGCCGATTAGCGGGTTTGACGCCAGCCGGTACCTTGGAAAATGGTATGAGGTCGCTCGCCTGGAGAATCGCTTCGAGCGAGGCCTGGAGCAGGTGACCGCCACCTACGGCGCCCGCAGCGATGGGGGGATCAGCGTCGTCAACCGCGGTTATGACCCGGTCAAAAAACGCTGGAATGAGAGCGACGGGAAAGCCTATTTCACCGGCGCCCCCACCACCGCGGCGCTGAAGGTGTCGTTCTTCGGGCCATTCTACGGCGGCTATAACGTGATCCGCCTGGACGACGACTACCAGTACGCGCTGGTCAGCGGCCCCAACCGTGACTATCTGTGGATCCTGTCGCGCACCCCCACCATTCCGGCGGCGGTGAAGCAGGATTACCTGAATACCGCGCGCGAGCTGGGCTTTGACGTCGATCGCCTGGTGTGGATCCGCCAGACGCCGCGCTAGCCTCGCCGCTTAGCGGCTGAGCAGATGGGTATAAACCACGTACAGCCCGGCCAGCGCCGCCACGTTGAGCGCCACGCTGATGAAAAACCACGTCCGGAAGGGCTGCTTTTGCGTTTTATGGCGAAAGCACTGCTGGCCGAGGATGGCCCCCGGCCAGCCTCCCGCCAGGCCCAGCACCAGCAGCGTGGTTTCCGGCACCCGGCGCCAGGCTTTGCGCGCCGCCAGCTTGTCGGCGCCATAGATAAGCCATGTCAGAAGGCTGCTCAGTAAAAACCACATCGCCAGCGGGTAGGGCAGCAGGGCGCTGCCCACGGCGGTGAGCAGCAGCAGGGAATAACATACCAGGTTCAGATTCATAGGGACGTTCACGCCGGCCAGAAGAATGGCGCCACTATAGCCAATTTCCCGGACCGGCGTAAACGCGGCGGGCTATTGGCTACGCTTGCCCCGATGCCGATACAGCCACATCAGCTTATACGCCGCCGGAATGATAAACAGCGACAGCAGCGGGGCGGTGATCATCCCGCCAATCATCGGCGCGGCGATACGGCTCATCACTTCCGACCCGGCGCCGGTGCCCCATAAAATCGGCAACAGGCCGGCGATAATCACCGCCACGGTCATCGCCTTCGGCCGCACGCGCAGCACCGCCCCCTGGTACAGCGCCTCGTCGAGCTTATCGACGCTGAAAGTCTGCGGATTCTCCAGCGATGGCTCGGCCTCAATGGCGTGGCGCAGGTACATCAGCATCACCACGCCAAATTCTGCCGCCACCCCGGCGAGGGCGATAAAGCCGGTACCGGTGGCCACCGACAGATGGAACCCCATCCAGTAGAGGAACCAGATCCCGCCCACAAGGGCGAACGGCACGCTGGTGATAATCAGCAGTGCTTCGCCGACGCGGCGGAACGCCAGATACAGCAGCACGAAGATAATCATTAGCGTCATCGGCACCATCAGCTTCAGCTTCTGATTGGCGCGCTCCAGCAGCTCAAACTGCCCGGAGTAGGACACACTGATGCCCGGCTTCAGCTTCACCTCCTTGCCGATGGCCTGCTGCAGATCGTGCACTACCGACACCATGTCGCGGTCGCGGGCATCGATGTAGATCCAACTGGTCGGGCGGGCGTTCTCGGTCTTCAGCATCGATGGTCCGGTGACCACTTTCACCTCAGCCACGTCGCCGAGGACAATCTGTTGCTTCAGCGGCGTGAGGATCGGCAGCTGGCGCAGGGTCTCCGGGCTGTCGCGATAGCTCTGCGGGTAGCGGATGTTGATCGGATAGCGCTCGACGCCCTCTACCGTTTCGCCAACCATCGCCCCGCCGATGGCGGACGATACAAACAGCTGCACATCGCCGACGGTCATCCCGTAGCGGGCCGCCTTCTCGCGCTGAATATCAATGTCGAGGTAGCGCCCGCCGACCAGCCGCTCGGCTAATGCCGACGTGACTCCCGGCACGCTGCGCGCCACCCCTTCAATTTGCCCGGCGATGGCGTCGATATCGGCCAGGTTAGTGCCGGAAACCTTAATGCCGATCGGGCTCTTGATGCCGGTGGAGAGCATGTCGATGCGGTTGCGGATCGGCGGCACCCACAGGTTCGCCAGCCCTGGCAGACGCACGGTTTTATCCAGCTCGTCGACGATCTTCTCCATGGTCATCCCCGGCCGCCACTGATCCTGTGGCTTAAGCTGAATGGTGGTCTCCACCATCTCCAGCGGCGCCGAGTCGGTGGCGGTCTCAGCCTTGCCGGTTTTGCCGAACACCCGGGCCACTTCCGGCACCGCCATGATCAGCTTATCGGTTTTCTGCAGCATATCCGCCGCCTGCGCAGCGGAGATCCCCGGCAGCGTGGACGGCATATACAGCAGATCGCCCTCGTTGATCTGCGGCAGAAACTCGCCGCCGACCCGGTTAAGCGGCCAGACAACCGTCAGGATCGACAGGAGCGCAATCAGCAGGGTAGTCTTCGGCCAGTGCAGCACCTTCAGCAGCAGCGGGTGATAAATGCGGATCAAAAAGCGATTCAGCGGATTGCTGTTCTCCGCTGGGATCCTGCCGCGGATCCAGAAGCCCATCAGGATCGGGATCACCACGATCGCCAGCAGCGCCGCCCCGGCCATCGACCAGGTTTTGGTGAAGGCCAGCGGGCCGAACAGTTTGCCCTCCTGGCCTTCGAGGGTGAAAATCGGGATAAACGACAGGGTGATGATCAGCAGGCTGATAAACAGCGCCGGGCCGACCTCCACCGAGGCCTCGGTAATGATTTTCCAGCGGATGTCGTTGCTGAGCTTCTCTCCCGGGTGCTGATGCTCCCACTCCTCCAGCCGCTTATGGGCGTTCTCAATCATCACGATGGCGGCATCGACCATCGCCCCCACCGCAATGGCGATCCCGCCCAGCGACATGATGTTGGCGTTGAGCCCCTGGAAATGCATCATGATAAAGGCGAAGCACAGGCCGAGCGGTAGCGAGATAATCGCCACCAGCGCCGAGCGCACGTGCCACAGGAACAGGGCGCAGACCAGGGCGACGACGATAAACTCTTCCAGCAGCTTGTAGCTGAGGTTGTCGATGGCGCGGTCGATAAGCTGGCTGCGGTCGTAGGTGGTGACCACTTCCACCCCTTCCGGCAGGCTGCTTTGCAGCGACGCCAGCTTCGCTTTGACCGAGGAGATCACCTCGCGGGCGTTCTTGCCGGAGCGCAGGATCACCACGCCGCCGGCGACTTCGCCCTCGCCGTTAAGCTCGGCGATTCCGCGGCGCATCTCCGGGCCGATCTGCACCCGCGCGACGTCGCCGAGATAGACCGGCACGCCGTTATCCCCGGTCTTCAGCACGATATTTTTGAAGTCGTCGAGCGTCTGCAGGTAGCCGCTGGCGCGCACCATATATTCGGCTTCCGCCAGTTCGACGGAAGAGCCGCCCGCCTCCTGGTTAGAGGCGTCCAGCGCCGATTTCACCTCGCCGAGGCTGATGCCGTACTGGGTCAGCTTCATCGGGTCGACGACAATCTGATACTCCTTGACCACGCCGCCCACCGACGCCACTTCCGAGACGTTAGGGATGGTTTTCAGCTCATATTTTAAGAACCAGTCCTGTAGGGAGCGCAGTTCGGCGAGGTCGTGCTTGCCGCTGCGGTCGACCAGCGCGTACTCGAAGACCCAGCCGACGCCGGTGGCGTCCGGGCCCATTTCGGCGCTGACCCCGGCGGGAAGTTTGCCCTGTACCTGGTTGAGATACTCCAGCACCCGCGAGCGCGCCCAGTAAGGATCGGTGCCGTCTTCAAAAATCACGTATACGTAGGAGTCGCCAAACTGCGAGAAGCCGCGAACCGTTTTGGCGCCGGGGACTGACAGCATGGTGGTGGTCAGCGGCCAGGTGACCTGGTTTTCGACGATCTGCGGCGCCTGCCCCGGATAGCGGGTTTTGACGATCACCTGTACGTCAGAGAGATCCGGCAGGGCGTCTACCGGGGTGTGGACGATAGTCCAGGTCCCCCAGATGCTGAGAAACAGCGCCGCCATCATCACCAGGAAGCGGTTGGCCACTGAGCGGCGGATAATCCATTCAATCATGGTTCCGTTCCTTAGTGCGCGTGGGCGGCAGAGGCCGCGGCATCAGGGGCCTGCGCGCGCATGCGCTCCAGCGCGCCGGCGATATTGGCCTCCGAGTCGATCAGGAACAGGCCGCTGGCGACGACTTTCTCACCCTCCTGCAGACCGCTGCGAATGGCCGTGACGCCATTGGACTCATGGAATACCTGCACGATTTTCGGCACGAAGCGGCCCTCGTTATCGACGGTGATCACTCGCTGCTCGTTGCCGCTGTCGATCAGCGCTTTGGAGGGGATCAGCAGCATCGGGGCGCTTTCGCTGGTCAGCTGCAGATAGGCGTTCATCCCCGGCTTCAGCGCTTCATCCGGGTTGTTGACCTGCAGGCGCAGCTGCAGGGTGCGGGTGGCGCTATCGACGCTGGGGAGAAGGGTCCATTTGTTGATGCTGAAGGTTTTGCCCGGCCAGGCGGGAACCTGAATGCTGAACTGCGAGGCGTCTTTAATCAGCCAGGCGATGGATTCCGGGACCGCCACGCTGACCCATACCGGGTCCATGCCCTGAATTTTCGCCACCACATTATCTTTGGCGATATTCATTCCGGCGCGCAGATCGAAGGCGGTAATAACGCCATCGATCGGTGCTTTGAGGGTAAAGCGGGTCTGGATCTTGCGCGTGGCTTTCAGGCGGCGGATATCGTCATCCGGCATTCCGGCAAGGCGCAGGCGTTCGAGGATCCCCTCGACCTGGGTGGCTGTGCCCCCGGTCTCCTGCAACAACAGATATTCGCTCTGCGCTTCCACCCAGTCGGGGATGGTCAGCTCGAGTAACGGTGTGCCTTGCTTGACTTTGTCGCCGACGGTCAGCGGATAGACTTTATTGATAAAGCCCGCCGCCCGCGCCTGCATAATTACATACTGGTACTCGTTATAGCTGATATTGGCCGGGAAGGTCTGAGCGTAGCGCAGCGGCCCGCGGGTGACGGCGGCGGTTTTCACCCCAAGATTCTGGGTCTGCGTCGGGTCGATACGCACCCCCGGCGCACCGGCGGCGGCATGCTCCTCATCGGCGTATTTCGGCACCAGATCCATATCCATAAACGGCGATTTACCCGGTTTATCGAAGCGGGTGTTCGGGTACATCGGGTCGTACCAGAACAGCACTTTACGCTGCTGCTCGGCCGCCGGAGCGGCAGCGTGGGTCGGTGCCCATCGGGCGTACAGCGCCGCAGTTAGCGCGCCGCCAATCACCATGCTGCCGAGGACCAGCGCCGTATTTTTCAGTGTCAGGGATGCCATGTGTCGTCCATTTAGTCGTTGAGGGGCTTACCGTCGCCGGGCCATTAGTTGGCGCGAATATCCTGCAGCAGCGACAGGTTGCCCTGCTGAACGAAGGTGAAGTCCACGCTGTCGCCATCCTTCACATTGTTGAGCTGCGTCTGCGGGGTGATGGTGAAGCGCATGGTCATCGGCGGCCAGTTCACCGCCGGGATGGCCTCGTGGGCGATAGTGATTTTTTTGTTATCCATATCAATAGTTTTAATGACGCCTTTGCCGCGGATGCTTTGCGCCTGCGCGGCGGCGGGCTGCTCGTGCATCGCCATGCCGGCGTGCGGGTCGGCGGCCTGGGCGGCGAACACCGCGCCAGAGAGCAGGGTGAACAGGGCGATTTTAGATAGTGAATTCATGTTCGGGACTCCTTGGGTTATTCCATCCAGCCGCCGCCGAGAGCGGTGAACAGGGTGATTTCATTCGCCTGACGGGAATAGTTGAGTTCCAGCAGGGTTTGTCGGGTGGTGAAAATATCGCGCTGGGCGCTCAGGACTTCGATATAGCTGACCGCGCCGTGGCGATAGAGCGCAGTGGCGCGCTGCAGGGTTATATTCAGCGAGGCGAGATAGCGCTCCTGCGCGGCAATTTGATCGGCCAGGCTCTGGCGCAGGGCCAGCGCGTCGGCCACCTCTTTAAAGGCGGACTGGATTTTTTGTTCATAGTTGACCACCTGCTGCTGCTGGCGGATCTCCGCCAGATCGAGGCTGGCCTGGTTGCGCCCGGCGTTGAAAATCGGCAGTTCGATTTTGGGAATGAAGTTCCACATCGCGCCGCCGGCGTTAAACAGGCTGGAGAGTTCGCTGCTGCTGCCGGAGAGCGAGCTGGTCAGGGTGATCGACGGGAAGAAGGCCGCCCGCGCGGCGCCGATGTTGGCGTTGGCCGCTTGCAGGCTGTGTTCGGCTTCCAGAATATCTGGCCGCAGCAGGAGGATCGCTGAGGAGAGCGATGGCGGCAGGGTTACGCCTTGCAGGTCCACGGCGCTGCTGGCGCTATCGTCCGGCAGATGTTGATAGCTGCCGAGCAGCAGCTGCAGGGCGTTATTGGCCTGCGCCAGCTGGCCCTGACGTTTGGCGATATCGGCGCGGGTGCTTTCGATCATGCCGCGCGCCTGTTCCAGCGCCAGCACGGTGGTGCTCCCGGTCAGCAGCTGTTTTTCAACGAAGGCGTAAGACTGCTGATAGTTCTGTAAGGTATCGTTGGCCACCTGCAGCTGCGCTGCCGCCAGCCGCTGGTTGAAGTAGCTTTGTGAAACGTTAGCAATCAACAGGATATGCACTGCGCGCCGCGCCTCTTCGCTGGCGAAGAAGTTCTGTCGGTCGGCCTCGCTAAGGTTTTTCAGCCGGCCAAAGAAATCGAGGTCGTAGCTGAGGTTTAAGCCGGCGGTATAATCGCTGCTGGTGGTGGTGTCGCCTTTGAGCTTGCCGCCATAGGTGGTGCTGCCGTCACCGTTAAGCTGCGGGTAGCGGTCGGCGTCGGTTACCCGGTACTGGGCGCGGGCTTCCTGCACTTTCAGCGTCGCCATCCGCAGATCGCGGTTGTTGGTCAGCGCGGTGCTAATCAGGCTTTTCACCTGCGGGTCGACGAAAAAGGTGCGCCAGCCGGTCTCCTGGTAGCCCGCTGTTGCAGTAACCAGCTTGTTCTGGCTGAGAGAGAACTGCTGCGGCACCGGCGCGATAGGGCGCTGGTAGTCCGGAGCTAGCGACAGACAGCCGGTTAAGGCAAATATCACGCTGAGGGTAAGTAGCTGTATTGAACGCATGGCGGCAGAAGTTTCGACGATTTATCCATGGCGGCTACTTTACGTAGCGGGCTCTGTTCAGGGCGTGACGGGAAAATGACAAAGCTGTCATTTTCCTGATATTTCATTGCTATCCGGAGGCGCTCCTCTAAAATTGAATACCCGCACAAAGCGCGCGTGAAGGAGCCTGCCGTGAAGATTTTGATTGTCGAAGATGAGAAGAAAACCGGAGAGTACCTGACCAAAGGGCTCACCGAGGCCGGCTTCGTCGTCGACCTGGCCGATAACGGCCTCAACGGCTATCACCTGGCGATGACCAGCGATTACGATCTGCTGATCCTCGACATCATGCTGCCGGATGTGAACGGTTGGGATATCGTGCGCATGCTGCGCGCCGCCGGGAAAGGCATGCCGATCCTGCTGCTTACCGCGTTGGGCACCATTGAGCATCGGGTGAAGGGGCTGGAGCTGGGCGCTGACGACTATCTGGTAAAACCGTTCGCCTTTGCGGAGCTGCTGGCGCGGGTGCGTACTCTGCTGCGCCGCGGGGCGGCGGTCATCGTCGAAAGCCAGTTTCAGGCGGCCGATCTCAGCGTCGATTTGGTCAGCCGCAAGGTGACGCGCGGCGCCACCCGCATCACCCTGACCAGTAAGGAATTCACGCTGCTGGAGTTCTTCCTGCGTCATCAGGGCGAGGTGCTGCCGCGGTCGTTAATTGCCTCGCAGGTGTGGGATATGAACTTCGACAGCGACACTAACGCCATTGACGTGGCGGTGAAGCGGCTGCGCGCCAAAATTGATAACGACTTCGAGCCGAAGCTGATCCAGACCGTGCGCGGCGTCGGCTATATGCTTGAGGTGCCGGATGGCCGCTAAGCGCCCCTTTTCCCTGGCCACCCGGCTGACCTTCTTTATTAGCCTCGCCACCGTCATTGCCTTCTTCGCCTTCACCTGGATCATGATCCATTCGGTGAAGGCCCACTTTGAAGAGCGCGACGTTCACGATCTCAGGCAGCTCAGCACCACCCTGGAGACGGTCCTCGACCACGCTGACTACCCGCCGGCGCGACGGCTGGAGATCGTGAGGAATATCATTGCGGGCTACGCCAACGTCTTCATCTGCCTGGACGATGGCCAGGGCAATATTCTCTTCCAGTCGCCCAACGGGCCGGATCTCAGCCATATACTGAGTACGCCGGGGCTGGCGATGCAGCTCCGCGACGGGAATGTGATTTCATGGACCGACCCGCAGCCGCGGGCAATGGCGCACGATAATCATCCACTGGAAACCCGCGCCTGGCGGCTGATCATGCTGCCGCTGGGCAAGCAGGCGGACGGTAAACCGGCGTACCACCTGCTGATGGCCTTATCCATCGATTTTCACCTGCACTATATTAATGAGCTGAAAGCGAAGCTGATCTCCGCGGCGTCGATAATTAGTTTGCTGATCATCGCCATCGTGCTGTTTGTGGTCTACCAGGGGCATAAGCCGATCCGCCAGATCAGTCGCCAGATCCAGAATATTACCTCGCGGGATCTCGATGTGCGCCTTGACCCGCAGGCGGTGCCTGTCGAGCTGGAGCGGCTGGCGCTGTCGTTTAACCATATGCTGGAGCGCATAGAGGATGTCTTTACCCGCCAGTCCAACTTCTCCGCCGATATAGCCCATGAAATCCGCACGCCGATTACCAACCTGGTGACGCAAACCGAAATCGCCTTAAGCCAGAGCCGCAGCCCGCAGGAGCTGGAAGAGGTGTTGTATTCCAATCTCGAAGAGTTCTCGCGGATGTCGCGGATGGTTAGCGATATGCTGTTCCTTGCTCAGGCGGATAATAACCAGCTGATCCCTGAGCAACAGGCGCTGGATCTGGCCGATGAAGTGCATAAGGTGTTTGAGTTTTTCGAGGCGTGGGCGGAAGAGAAGGCGGTGGCGCTGCGTTTTGTCGGTAGCCCCTGCCGGGTGATTGGCGATCCGCTGATGCTGCGGCGAGCGATCAGCAACCTGCTGTCGAATGCGATCCGCTACACGCCGGCCGGCCAGGCGGTGACCATCCAGTTGAGCGAAAGCGCGGAGACGGTACGCCTGGTGGTGGAGAACCCCGGTACGCCGATTGCCGCTGAACATCTGCCACGACTGTTTGACCGTTTCTATCGCGTCGACCCCTCGCGCCAGCGCAAAGGGGAGGGCAGCGGCATCGGCCTGGCGATTGTGAAATCGATTGTCGGAGCCCACCACGGCAGCGTGGCGGCGCAGTCCGATCTGCGCTCGACGCGGTTTATTGTGGTGTTGCCGAAATAGGCGCAATCCGCGAGTGATAGTTGAGTATGTGGCTTTCTGTCGCTATATTAAATGTACGGAAAATAACCGTACATGAAGTTTGCAACAGGCCGGAGATAACGTATGCCCGCACTTAAAAAGCAGCGTATAGATTTGAGATTAACCGATGATGATAAGAGCATCATCGAGGAAGCTGCGGCAATTTCGAATCAGACGATTACCCAGTTTGTGGTTGCCAGTGCCTCAGAACGTGCTGCGGAAGTGATTGAGCAGCACCGCAGAATGGTCCTCAATGAGCAATCATGGAGCCTGGTGATGGAGGCGATTACCCAACCGCCAGCCCCGAATGATCGACTGAAACGTGCAGCGAAGCGTCTACAAACCAGGTAAGGTAGAGCTAATGGAGCAGCAACTGACGATTGAGATGATTGCCGATGCGTTCAGCTACGATATCACTGGATTTGATTGCGGCGAGGAAGCGCTGAATACGTTTTTAAAAGAGCACCTCAAGCGGCAGCACGATGGACAAATCTTAAGGGGTTATGCGCTGGTCTCCGGGGATACCGTTCCCAGGTTGCTGGGTTATTACACCTTATCGGGGAGTTGTTTCGAGCGAGGCATGTTGCCGTCTAAAACTCAGCAAAAGAAAATCCCGTATCAAAATGCGCCAAGCGTAACCCTCGGGCGGCTGGCCATTGATAAATCTGTTCAGGGGCAGGGCTGGGGAGAGATGTTGGTTGCCCATGCGATGCGAGTGGTGTGGGGAGCGTCTAAAGCCGTTGGTATCTACGGATTGTTTGTTGAAGCCCTTAATGAGAAGGCTAAAGCATTCTATCTTCGTCTGGGGTTTATACAGCTCGTGGATGAAAATAGTAACTTACTGTTTTATCCGACCAAATCGATTGAACAGCTCTTTACTGACGATGAGTCATAAAAGAAACCGGGCAGCGCCAGGCGGCTGCCCGCAGTATCGCGACTCTCTTACTCTTCGAAGTACCAGTAGCCCTGATTAATCAGCCGCGTCAGTTCGCTCACGAACGCCGGATTCTGCAGGCCGCTGCCGAGCTCTTCCTGGCCTAATGAGGTATAGCGACACAGCGCATCCAGCGCTTCGGCATCGGTGGTGTCGAGTTGTTCGCTATGCACGAAGAAGCTGTCGCCGATATGCAGAACGCGCAGGCCGCTCAGGCGGGAAAGCTTTTCACCACCCAGCAGCGCATCGAGCACTTCCTCTTCTTCATACGGTGGTTCCGCCGGCGCAATATCCAGCTCGTGACGCGGGGTGGTGACGAAACTGCCGAACCACTGCTTGAAATCTTCCGGCTGGCGAATCATATCGATCATCATGGTGCGCAGACGTTCGAGTTCATACTCTTCAACCCGGCCCGGATGCTCGCGGCAGGTGAGGTCCGGATCGCTGTAGTGCTCGTCGCCGAGATCGTTCTCCAGCACATAGTCGGCGAAGCTGCTGATCAGGTCGCGGCCGTTTGGCCCGCGGAAGCCGACGGAGTAGTTCAGGGCGGTTTCGTGGGTTATGCCGTCGTGCGGGAATCCCGGTGGAATATAGAGGATGTCGCCCGGCTGCAGATCTTCATCAATGATCGGTGGGAACGGATCGACGTGCAGCAGTGCCGGATGCGGACAGAACTGACGCATCGGCAGCTTGTCACCCACGCGCCACCGGCGGCTGCCCATGCCCTGAATAATAAAGACGTCATACTGATCGATATGCGGGCCGACACCGCCGCCGGGGACGGAGAAGGAGATCATCAGGTCGTCCAGGCGCCAGTCCGGCAGTACGCGGAACGGGCGCACCAGCTCGGCGGCCGGCATATGCCAGTGGTTTACCGCCTGGGCCAGCAGGGACCAACCGGTTTCGCCCAGCCCGTCGAAATGTTCAAAAGGACCATTGCTGGCCTGCCATTTGCCGTTTTTCAGGCTGACCAGCCGGCTGTCGACTTCCGGCTCCATGGCTAATCCGGCCAGCTCGTCCGGAGTAATCGGGTCGACGAAGTCCGGAAACGCGTTTTTTAATACCACCGGCTGTTTCTGCCAGTATTTTTCTAAAAACTCGGGCCAGTTAATGTTGAGTTGATAAGCCATCGATTATTACCAGTAAGAAGAAACGGGCCTGATTATAGAAATGAGGGCCGGGCGGGCGCATTGTCGTGGGTCAAGAGTGGTG
>NZ_JAGRQY010000134.1:0-23136 GCF_018223905.1 Klebsiella sp. 28 | reverse complement strand
GCAATATAATTATTTTTTCGCTTGGCGTTACAGTAGACATTAACAAGCAATGTCTTACCCGTCCCCTTCCTGCCAATTACGAGCATTTTATTTTTTCTATCAAGTTTACTTAATGAATTATTTATATCATAAAAATATTTCGAGTAATTATCGAGAAATAATACCTCATTCTCTCCATAAACCTCACCAAATTCAAAATCACCAATTTTGGGGCGCATAACATCCTATCCTTAAGAAAATCATATCATTATAACAAATGCTTTTATATATAGCAGATTTTATATTTTCATTGAAGTAAAATAAACTCACTTATGCAACCCTCCCTTTTCCTGTAACCAACTGATTAATGTGTAAAATATAAAACTTTGTTCTTTTTCAGCAATGCCTAACAAACGACGCTCTGCATAACGGACCTCCGGTCCTTTTCGACTGACGCGATCACGCAGGCCGTAATGGTGAACGCGGGCAATGCGCTGCACCTTACCTTCAAACTGTACGCTGGCAGAATCCGCGCTGGCGGCGGTTTTCAGGTATTTTGTGGTGCGAAGTTTTGTAAACATCTGCCGTTTGATGCGGCCTTTTTTACTGCGTGCTGTTACTCGCCTCGGTTCATAGCTGCTGCCATCAGGATTGCGTTGCATCCTGATATTCTGCTGCTGTGTCCGGCGCAGTTCCTGCGCCAGCTGGCGCATCATGCGGCTTCTGGCGGCTGGTTCCAGATTCGCCAGCAAGGCACTCAGCCAGTCGTCCACTTTCTGCAGTTCAGCCACGTTTCACCGTCCACATTTCTTCAGGTTCATCAGGTTCCGCTATAGCTTCAACGCTCGACACACTGCCGTTAGTGCTGACCAGCACACGTTCCGTCAGTTGCAGGTTAAGGCTGATATCACAGACATCGTTGCGCAGAATATCCACCTCAAAGGTGAATAGCTTTTCCCGTAACGCCGGGTTATTGATGGCATCGGGCTGGTTATCCCGCAGCCACAGTAAAACCGGGGCCATCAGCAAATTTTGGTCGCCGCTGAAATCCTCTATCACCACGTTCAGGGTATAGCGGTACTCCCATGACATGGAGCTGGCCCCCGTGGCAACCAGCGAACCGTTATCCACAAACAGATGCAGTTTGTCCGGGTTATTGCGGACATAAGGCACTGCTTTATTGAGGGCGTGGCGCAGGGACTGTGGTTTGTTCACTGTTTCGCTCCTGACACGCAATAATCATGTCCACTTTGTCTGCACAGACCGCCCAGGCGGCCTCCGTTTCATCCAGCAATGCGTTCAGATCACCGTTAGTGCGCGGCGCTGCCTGCTCCAGCCGACACGGCGTCACTCGCGGACAACCACTGACGGTAAGCTGCACCTCCGGTAAGTGCCGGACGTTCCCGCAGCCGGATAATGTCAGCAGGCAAAGGAGTATCAGCCCAGCGGTGTAAATCCTCGTTCTCACGTTTCAGTTCCTCGATCCGGCGTTGTCGTTGTCTCAGCAGTGCACTGGTCTGTTCTGCTTCGGCGTAGAGCCGCGCCTGCTCCCGGTTGTTGGTTTCAGCCAGAATGGATAGACCGATCAGCTGGCTGTTTTTCTTCGTCAGTTCCTGCGCTTTACTTTTCAGCGCCGCGCGCTGCGTTTCGATGGTGTGGCTGGCGCTGTTAAGCCGCCACGACTGCCAGCCCAGCGCAACGAGTGCCAGTGCCACCACTACTGCCAGCGCACGCGTCATAGTCCAGCGCCTTTAAGGCACCAGGCCATCTCCCGCGCACGGCGGTTATCCAGCCCCTGATTAAACACACCTTTAACATAAACCCAGCGCGGCAACTGTCGGCACGCATCCGCCCAGCGCCGCTGGTTGAGCAATTTCACCAGCGTGGAACTGCAGGCATTGTCCGTTCCCACGTTGAAGGCAAACGACACCACCGCGTCATACACCTTCTGCGGCGGCTGTTGCTTCACACACCTTTCCAGCACCCGCTCCACACGTAGCACGTTGGAGATCAGCCCTTCTGCTGCCTGTCGTTCCGTAATGGTTTTGCCGGGAATGACGCCCGACGTATTACCAATGCCGTCGGTCCAGACACCCGCGCTGCACTGATACGGCTGCAGACGACAGCCTTCGTAATCGGCAATCAGTTTCAGCCCCTCCACGGAGGTGTGAAGCTGCTGAAAACCCGGCAGCGTGGCAGCAATAGCCAGCACGGCCCCGACAAGGCAGCGTTTAACGATTAATGGATTCATAATCCTCCCGCGAGATCTGCCCGTCGCGCAGAAGCTGGTAGGCTTTGTGTTTGTAGTACCAGTTGATAGCCAGCATCAGCACACCAATCATCAGGCCCCCCAGCGTTGAGGCATCCTTGATGGACAAATCGCCCAGCCAGGCCAGCACGACGGCGATGCAATACGTGATAAAGGCGCTGATTCGCTCAAGCGTCATAATTCAGTCCCATAGCTGGACGGTCTGCACGGTGGTGGTGGTCGGAATGTCCGGCAGCTCCACCTGCAGCCCGTGAGGTAAAAAGGGGCCGTGTTCGGCAAGCCCCGGATTTGCCTTCAGTACCTGCTCCGTGACACCCTGTGTACGCCCGTAATGACGCCAGCAAAGCGCGTCCACCGTGTCATACTGATGCGCACGTACTTTCATCAGATAAGCTCCACTGTGCAGTGCGGCGCATCCTGCACCCGGCTGACGGCCCAGCGGGCGTCACGCCACAAATCACCGCTGGCTTCTGCCAGTTCTTCGCCGCGCTTCACACCGGATGCCGTGGCGTCATAGTCCTGGTATCGTTCGTTGAGCATGGCGCGTGCCCAGCAGTAAACCGCGTTGAAATAGTGCTGAATGCGCTCACTTTTCCCGTCCAGCTGTTCTGCCGGAACCTCTGCCAGCGAGGCATACCCCAGCATCTGCTGGCGTCTGCGAAACCCGTACAGCTCTGCGTTGACCTCCGAAATTGCCGACAGCGCAACCTGCTTTAAACGCGGCTGCGTCACCGTGCCGTCAGTGCGCATCACGCTGCGAAACTCCGACAGGTCCACATCAGGCCAGAACGGCGTATTTCTGATGATTTCCGCCTGTTCCGGTGCCTGTTCTGGCGCAACAAACTTCATGCTGCTTTCTCCTGAAATAGAGGGCGGTGGACGGGGTTTTGATGTGGCGGTGCCTTTCGCCACCCCGTGCCGCCCGTGCGCGGGTGCACGTTCTGTCAGCGGCTGTCATTGCGCAGTCTGCGCTCCAGCTGCTGTTTGTCTTTTTTCACGCCACAGCGGGGATCGAGCTGTAACGCATGGTTGAGATGATTAAGGGCGGAAGCCGGATTGCTTTCACTCAGGACAGCGCCAATCGCTTTATGCAGACGCGCCCGTGACTGGTCCGGCATATCCAGACCGTCTGTCAGCTCAAGCGTCTGCAGCAACAGATCGGCATCAAAGCCGGTGGCGGCAAGCATTGCGCTCTGGGCTGCATCTGCCATTTCCTCTGCCAGCACGGTCTGCACGTTGCGGTTACCCAGCGGCATCACCCAGCCATGACGCAGGGCATGACGCCCGATCTCCAGCGCCCCGGCATAATCTCCGGCATCAATGCGCCACAGCATCACGTACATCAGCACGTCATCCTGTTGAGCGCCTCCGGCAGCCAGGACGCCCTCCGCCCAGGCGGCATATTTCGGCAGCAGCTCCACCTTTATTTCCGCTTTTTTCACCGTGGACTGAACGCCCTTGAGACGGCGGCGGTCTTCCGCCAGTTGCAGCAGCATCAGGTCATAGCCCGACGCGTGGCGAACACTGCCGCCTTCACGGGCGGCCTGTTCAGCCTGAACGCGCAGGCGATGCTGCCGTGCGGGACTCAGGCTCATAGGTTACGCTCCGGCTTCTGCTGCGGCGGCGCTGAAATCGCCAATCTGGATGTTTTCCACCAGTGCGGCGCAGCGGTAGTCCTCAACCACATAGGCTTCGTTAACAGATTCAAAGTTTTCAATCCGGTCACGTTTCGGGTTGTCGATAACTGAACGGCGGCGGGTGTCTTCCTGCCAGTAGATGGACAGGTTATCCAGACGGGTGATCAGCAGCGCATTCGGCGGGAAGAACGGCGCACGCACGGCCTGCAGACCGCCCATGCGTTTCTGACTGATAATCATCTCGGCTGCCAGTTTTTCACTGTTTTCCTGCTCTTTGTTGACCAGCGGGAAATACTTGTCAGACAGCAGTTCACGACCGCAAATCACCACCAGATCGTCATCGTCCTGGTAGACCACGTCGATAAGCTCATTAACGGCATCCATCACCACGGCGTCCAGGTTGGCATATTCGCCACCTTTACCGACTTTCACCGCACCCGGTGTGGTTTCACTGCCCGTGGTGGTGCTGCCCATGACGTGATCCGGTGCATCCTCACGGATTTTCTGCAGCCAGCCTTTGTTCACATCCTGCAGCAGCGGGTTTTCGCTACGGTTGGAGGTTTTCGCACGCTTCACGCCGTTAAAGCCGATCATGATGCGGTCCAGTGCCTGACGTTTCACGATGGCGTTACGGATACGCACCTGGAAATCCTGAAACTTCGCCCACAGGTCCAGCTTCGCGTAGGTCAGCACCGTGTCAAAGTTGGTCTGTTCGCATTTGTATTCCACATCGACCATCAGCGTCGGATCGACAGGTTCACGCTCTTTCGCGGTGGTGTCAGTGGTTCCGGCAATGGTGCTGCCAACACCCAGCCCCAGCAGCTGACCGGACTGCTCAGTCACTGGCGTGACGTTAATCAGCGTCAGGAAAGCGGCGGACTGCTGGATCTGGTCTTCCAGCGTCTGCTGTACAGACGGCTCCACGGTGAACTTGCTGGACAGTTCTTCAACTGCCACACCGTTCAGACGCGCCAGCTGCTGCAGGTAAGCGTTAAAAGCAAAGCGGGTATTCTTCTTCATCGGGTTTTATGCTCCATCAGCAATTGGTCAGAGTGTCAGCGGGGGCGTTACCGCCTGTTGCACGCTGGCGGTAGTCCTGGCGGCAGTCCTCATGGCTCAGCTTGTCCACCAGTTCGTTAAAGGCGGCCTGTTGTGCCTGCAGGGCTGTCTCCAGCTCAGACAGGCGTTCTTCCTGCTCAGACAGGGATTTTTCGGTGCGTGCGCTCAGGTTTTGCTGCTCAGTGGCGACCAGCTCCACGGCCTTATGCACATCAGAGAACCGGGCATCGTCGGACTGCTCTTTTTTGGTGAACAGCGCCGTGACGCGGGCAAACAGGGACGGCTTGTCCTCCTGGATTTCTTCCAGTTCGATCACCGTTTCCTCTGCGGCGGTAAAGAGATTGGCGGGATTCTGCTTGCGGTTTGCCAGCGGGTTATGGGCTGCACTGGCGCTGAATGTCAGCATTTCCGTACCCAGACTGGCTGGATCATCAGTGGCAGCTAGGCCAACCAGGTAGGCTTTGCCCGTATCAGCGAACTTCGGGCTGACTTCCATAGAAGTGAATAATTTCTGGCCTTTTTTCACCAGCTCCACCAGGGACTCCGTTGGCTCAACGTCGGCATACAGCGCCATCTTGCCTGCCAGCGGACCTTCCGTGATTTCTTCAGCAAACAGCGCCGTTACCTTGCCGTAGCGGTTAAAGGTGCTGTCCGGCAGATAAGACTTGATGTGCTCAAGATTAATCAGCGCGGTATACACTGCCGGGTTGTAGCTGGCTGCCATCTGTTCCAGCCATTCACGCTGGATTTCGCGTCCGTCGGTGGTGGCACCTTCCACCCCGATGCGAAAACGCTTTGCTTTCACTGTCATGAGCCGTGCTCCGTTAGAAAAAACTTACTGGAGCCTTATGGTTGCGGTGATGAGGGCAGTGAAACAATGCGCGGTATTTGTACCGACAACCACACAAACCGCAGGCGGAGAAAGCCTTCATTCAAGGCTGTAGGTTTGTGCCATGAACACCACACTGACATCCGCAGATCTCGATCCCCGTCGGCAGGCCATGCTGCTGTACTTTCAGGGATATCGCGTAGCCCGCATTGCTGAAATGCTGGGCGAGAAAGTTGCAACCGTTCACAGCTGGAAGAAACGCGACAAGTGGGGTGACTATGGGCCGCTGGATCAGATGCAGCTCACCACCGCCGCACGCTACTGCCAGCTCATCATGAAGGAGCACAAAGAAGGGAAAGATTTCAAAGAGATTGACCTGCTGGCGCGCCAGTCGGAGCGCCACGCGCGGATCGGCAAGTTTAACAATGGCGGCAACGAAGCCGACTTAAACCCTAACGTCGCCAACCGCAACAAAGGCCCGCGTCGTCAGCCGGAAAAGAACGTTTTCACCGATGAACAGATTGCGAAGCTGGAAGAAATCTTCCATTCCTCCATGTTCAACTACCAGCGCCACTGGTGGGAAGCCGGAAAAACCAACCGCATCCGCAACCTGCTGAAGTCACGCCAGATCGGCGCGACCTTTTACTTTGCCCGTGAAGCCCTGATTGACGCCCTGCTTACCGGACGTAACCAGATTTTCCTTTCCGCCAGTAAGGCACAGGCCCACGTCTTTAAACAGTACATCATCGACTTCGCCAAAGAAGTGGAAGTGGAGCTGAAAGGCGATCCGATGGTGCTTCCCAACGGGGCTACGCTTTACTTCCTCGGCACCAATGCCCGCACGGCCCAGAGTTACCACGGCAACCTGTATCTGGATGAATATTTCTGGATACCGAAATTCCAGGAGCTGCGCAAAGTGGCTTCCGGTATGGCTATTCACAAAAAATGGCGACAAACCTATTTTTCCACACCATCCAGCCTGACACACAGTGCTTATCCGTTCTGGTCCGGTGCGCTGTTCAACCGTGGGCGCAACAAAGCCGATAAGGTGGACATCGACCTGTCCCACAGCAATCTGGCCCCCGGCCTGCTGTGCGCAGACGGGCAATACCGCCAGATAGTCACCGTGGAAGATGCTGTGCGCGGCGGATGTAACCTGTTCGATCTCGACCAGTTGCGCATGGAGTACAGCCCGGACGAATACCAGAACCTGCTGATGTGCGAGTTTGTGGACGATCTCGCGTCCGTGTTTCCGCTCAGCGAGCTGCAGGCGTGCATGGTGGACAGCTGGGAAGTCTGGACCGACTTTCATGCACTGGCCCTGCGCCCGTTTGGCTGGCGCGAAGTGTGGATCGGTTATGACCCGGCAAAAGGTACGCAAAACGGCGACAGCGCCGGGTGCGTGGTGGTGGCACCGCCAGCCGTGCCGGGCGGTAAGTTTCGCATTCTTGAGCGTCACCAGTGGCGCGGGATGGACTTCCGCGCCCAGGCTGACGCCATCAAAAAACTGACTGAACAGTACAACGTGACATACATCGGTATCGACTCAACCGGCGTCGGTCACGGGGTTTACGAGAACGTGAAAGCGTTTTTTCCTGCCGTCCGGGAGTTTGTCTACAACCCCAACGTTAAAAACGCTCTGGTACTCAAGGCCTACGACATTATCAGCCACCGCCGTCTGGAGTTTGACGCCGGGCACACCGACATTGCGCAGTCATTCATGGCAATCCGTCGCGCCACCACCGCCAGTGGCAACCGCCCGACGTATGAAGCCAGCCGCAGCGAAGAAACCAGCCACGCCGATCTGGCGTGGGCAACAATGCACGCACTGTTTAACGAACCACTGCAGGGCGAGTCCGCCAATACCAGTAATATTGTGGAGATTTTTTGATGGGAAAGAGTAAGAAGAACCGCGCTGCGTCGCAGAACCAGACCCAGCATAAAAGCCAGACTTCAGCCGAAGCATTCAGCTTCGGCGATCCCATTCCAGTACTGGATCGCCGCGAACTACTGGACTATGTGGAATGCGTACAGACAGATCACTGGTATGAGCCGCCAGTGAGTTTTGACGGACTGGCGCGAACCTTCCGCGCCGCCGTGCATCACAGCTCACCGATTGCAGTAAAGTGCAATATTCTGACCAGCACCTATATCCCTCACCCGCTGCTCAGCCAGCAGGCTTTTTCACGTTTTGTGCAGGACTATCTGGTTTTTGGTAACGCCTACCTGGAGAAACGCACTAACCGCTTCGGTGATGTTATCGCCCTTGAGCCTGCTCTGGCAAAATACACCCGACGCGGGTTAGACCTGGATACCTACTGGTTTGTGCAATACGGTATGACAACCCAGCCGTATCAGTTCACGAAAGGCAGCATTTTTCATCTGATGGAACCGGACATCAACCAGGAGATCTACGGCCTGCCAGGTTATCTTTCTGCCATTCCGTCAGCCCTGCTCAACGAGTCCGCCACGCTGTTCCGCCGGAAGTATTACATTAACGGCAGCCATGCAGGCTTCATCATGTATATGACCGACGCAGCACAGAACCAGGAGGATGTGAACAACATCCGGCAGGCAATGAAAAGCGCCAAAGGGCCGGGCAACTTCCGCAACTTGTTTATGTACTCACCCAACGGAAAGAAAGACGGGATTCAGATCATCCCGCTGTCAGAGGTGGCGGCAAAAGATGAGTTTCTGAACATCAAGAACGTGAGCCGGGATGACATGATGGCAGCGCACCGTGTACCGCCGCAGATGATGGGGATTATGCCTAGTAATGTTGGCGGGTTTGGGGATGTTGAAAAGGCTAGTAAGGTTTTTGTCAGGAATGAGTTAATTCCGCTACAACACAGAATATCTGAAATTAACTCATGGATTGGACTTAATGAAGAACTGGTTAAATTTACCTCATATGAATTAAATTAGGCATATAGAAATGCACCTAACATCGAAAGTGAGATTAGGTGCAAATAATAATCAGCTTATTTGACCTAATAATTCTTCCGCATATTTTTTATCACTATCCATCCGTTGCTGAACAGCATCCCTAAGATGCTCTTTCAACTTATCAGGATAATTTTTACATGCATCAATCAATTTTGTTCGTAAAAGCTTAGCACCATTTACAATGGTGGCATAAGCTAAAGCATCAGCTAACTCCTTAACTTTCACATCATCAGTAATGATAGAAGGGATTGAAAAAACGTAATATTTCGCAACATAATTTTGCGTATACCAACTATCATATAACAATCCAATTAAAGCATCACCAAGATCACCTCTTCTTTTAAATTTGCTACCAAATGTATTACCCCATGTTCCTATAGCTCCTTTGGTCGCATCAGAATAGAAATCCAAATATCCTTTTTTGCACTCTTCGATGATTATATTTTCCATTCTAATTAAAACATCATCAGGAAGATTTCTCCATGCGCTCGGCTTAATTATTCTAAATACATTAGCAAACTCAACATTATTGCTAGCCTTGCGTAACTCATCACCTAGCAACCGCATTGCGGCTTTTTCTTCCTCTCCTGAAAAGCGTTGGTTTATTGCTTTGAATATAGAATCAATTTCCTTGGTTGGCCTTTCATTAAAGCGAGAAATTAAACTTTGGAAAAAATCTAGTAGTTTTTTTTCTGGAATTTGTGATATTAAAGCTTCTGCATAATCAGAATTATTTACAAAGTGAACCTCATAAATTCTTTCAAGAATTGCTGTGTAATCGAACTCAGCAACATCTCTTTTTAAATACTTAATAAAAGTATCCAACATGATCAATATTCTCATGCAGGAATCTTCTGTATCAGGGAAATTGTCATGTGTCCTTGGATTTCTTATACACTGATAGTAGCCTCTTAATAGTGCTTCAAATCCGCGCTGTTCGTCCTGCTCTGATACAGATTGAAGACTATTAATTTGGATTCTAGGTGATTGTCCACCCAAAACAGTACCAACAAGCTGAGCCCCATCCCCTTCACATTGCCCTTTTTCACGCAGCAAAGTTGTTAGATATTTGGTTCCTGCAAGTATTGCATCCGAAAATTGGTTGTTTTCCAGCCTATTACCAATCGCTTCAACTAATTCCGCATCGAAATTATTTGTATTAAAGTTATTTTTTACAAACATCACACTCCCCTTTTTTTGAAAGGGTATTGTATTGAACCTTGTTAAGATTTCTCAGATAAGTATCACACTATCTCGAGTTGCGCGCGCTCGTATCCCCGCCACGCCTGCCCACTTTATGTAGTGGTTTTCATGCACCTGCATGATCTACGCAAAAGCCCGCTAGAACTGGCGGGCCTTAACACAAAAGATCCTCAAACGATCATGCGATCTCATGCAGCATAGACATGCGCGTTTATGCAGAATGTGCAAAATCGTAACATACTCAGTAAGCGTGAAACCTAGAACGTGACAGCCTTGTCAAAGCCAGAAATAATTGTATAAGAAATAGACGAGTTATCAGCCTTGTTCACTTTGAACTTGGCACCTTTGTAAGCGATAACATCACTTCCTTTAGAATCTACAGAAAAATCTGTTGTAAATGCTGCACGTGCCATATCGTTTGCAAATTCACGATAGGTGAACTTCATTACACCGCCTGCATTTCCATTGTATTCGATAGTCTTAACCAATGAGTTACTCACTCGACACAGCCCATCAGGAACACGTTTGATAGAAATTTCTGATGCAGTATAAGAAGTGCCATTTGGCGGTGATATCTCATTTTTTGCAGCATCGTAACTAACATAATCAACATAGTTACCGATTTGCCCATAGAGATTTTTTAACGCAACAGCTTGAGGGTTATGATAATTGCGATAAATTCCATTCCCCTCACTGCAATATGTACCAGCAGCGATAGAAGACAATGCACCATTAGCCGCACCAAGTTCTAATACGTCCGTTTTAAATCCAGTAGCAGATGTGATAATGGGATCGCCCATGTAGGCGGTAGCACTTTGCCCAATAGCAGGCTTCACCACTTCAATAGCAGTGATATTTCGGTTAGAAGCATGTGGTACGCAACCAGTTAGGATTACAGCAAGAGATATTGGTAACGCTACATTATTAATTTTCATTTTTAGCCTATTATTCTTTTCTTGACAAAAAACAAGGCGATATCTGATTGATCATCGCCTCTCACTCATATGTAACCCTTTTTGATTAGAAAAAACAAGCGTCTATTGACAAAATCAATGCAGCCAGCTGTCGTCTTCCCACACCTTCTGCATAATTTTCATCACTTGTTTTCTTTCTTCGTCCAGTTGCAGTCCGGTCAGTTCCACACCGTTAGAGCTACCTTTACGGATACGGATTACCGTTTTGGGATACAGGGGGCGCAGATTGCGGTAAAGCTCGGATTCAAGGGCGTCCAGGGTAGACTGGCTAATCTTCTGCTCTTTATCGATCATTATTTCAATGCGCATAAAAGTCACCTCAGCTGATGACATCCATTGAGCGGTTGTATTCGTGGGTTCTGATTTTTGCCATGAGTTCATCTGTCAGTTCAGAAACCCACTGCAAAGCCAGCCCCTTCTCTTCATCACTACACTCACTAGCCGCTACAAGCTTAAGAAAAAAATCAATGCGCTGGAGCTTCAAAGACTCCAAAAAATAGTCCTGCATCTTTCCTCCTATGACACCATAAGCAACACTGTATGTATATCCACTGTTAATATTTACAGTATATAATAATCTTACTGATGTAAAACGTTTTTTTACGTTCATCAGCCTGATATGCCTGGTATTATTAAGAGCACGAATTGTTAACCCGCGTAATTAATACAGGTTTCGCCACTTATCATCTTCCTGCAAACGCTGGTTCCGATAGAAGATACGCAGGCCTGCTCCTGACGGAATACTTCCGCCGCGAAGGAGTAAATCGACCTCTTTCTCGCTGCCATCAAATCCTCTGGACTTCAGTTCATAGACGAGCTGCTGTCGCTGATGGTCTGTAATTCGCTGTTTGTAGTCTTTACGCCGTTTCGGTTTCACCAGGCGTAACCTTGCAGCCAGTTCCCGGCGCTCTTTTTTGCTCATACTGTGCAGGTAATCGTGCAACTCCTTGTCATCCATGCGGGTAATGTCCGTCCTGGTATCCCCATCAGCTGATTTGTCTTTCCCTTGTTGGTTCAAATTTTCAGCAAGGGGACAGTTATTGCCACGAGTCCAAGGGGCGCAAGCGCCCTGGTCGGCTGCCGCCTCCTGAACGTCAACGGCCTTACGAACCATTTTCCACTTCACCGCATGAGTGCAGATCTTGCCCTCTGCAATGGGTGACCAGATGCCATAAATACGAATACCGTGATCGCCATATGCGGTCGGTTCTTCGTTGATTTCATAAGCAGTTCTGATGAGGTGATATTTGCGGGGAACCAGTACGCCGCCCTGCTTCATGATGTAGGTGGCAAAACAACCAGCATCAGCAGCAGCCAGGATTGCATCAAGGCGCGGGTTATCCAGTACCGGCGCACCTGCTTTTTTGTCCCCCTGTTGCCTTGCCGCCTGACCAGCCAGCAATCGCAGTTCACGGTAAGCCTGACGCCCCGGAATGCCAAAGAAGCGGAATTGCTGAACACGATGCAGAGACGCCCAGGCATTAACGTATTCAGCGTTATCACGCAGGGATTTACCCGTTTCCTTGCTGATCTCGCCAGCCAGACCACGCCCGTCAATGTTCTTACTGATGTATTTCGCGATGTAGCTTGTTGGCGTACCTTTGCGCGGGTTTATCAGCTCAGACTTAAAGCGTGGTCCCGTGTTATTACCCAGCTCCTCGCGGTCTTCACGAATGGCAAACTTACGCAACAAAGCAGTAATGGTGCGGCGATCTTTTTTGCGCATAAAACACAACAGGTGCCAGTGAACTGTACCGTCATGATGCGGCTCAGCCACCCGCACGCCATACCAGCGCAATCCGGCTTTGTGCATCGCCTTACGAAATGCAGCAAACATGCCGACCAGATAATCACTGCTTTGTCTTACCGTCGTATTTGTCCAGGTCGGGTTGGGCCTGCCGTTATTTAGCGTGGAATGGAAACGTGACGGACAGGTGATGGTGTAGAAAACGGCGCAGTCACCGCGCATTTCCGCGATAAGCTCCAGACCTTTAACACAGGCCATCATCTCATTGCGGCGATGCGCAGGGTTGCTGCTGCTGGCGTTTACCACATCCTCCATGTCCAGCGTGTCGCCGTCTTCGTTCACCAGTTCATGAGAACGGAAAAACTCCAGCGACTTACGGCGCTGCTCACGTTTATGCATCACGGCTTCATAGCTGACATAGGGAGATGCTTTTTTGCTGACCAGGCAAACAGCACGCAACTGCTCTTCCCGCCATTCGCAACGCATCTTCCATAATTTACGGTACCACCAATCGGCGCACAACATACGCGCCAGCGAACCCGGAATGAGTTCATAGGGCACGGGTTTACGGCGGTTTCTTTTCCGGCGGAGTTGCTCAAACGCAGGCGGTATGACATCCAGTCGCAGGGTTTCTGCTGCCACCTTTTCCCATGTCTTGCGGATTTCTTCTGGCTTAACATCATCGGTGGCGTACAAATCACCACAAGCGGCATCAAGACACATACTCATATGCGCAGCGACAAGAGTAGACAGGCGTTTCACCTGATCCTGACTCATTTCAGGCAAGATCAGCAGGCCGTCCAGCCCTTCATGGCTTGCCATAAAGCGAAAAGAAGTGGATAGCTGACTGTCGCGTACATGCTCCAGTCGTTCCAGACATGGCTTAATCGTCTCACGCAAATAGCGGGAATAAGCCTTTGGCCTGCCCAGGCTGCTGAAGTATTCAATACGTTGCATCAGCGGCTTGCTGATATGGGAAGGCTGGGCGTTAACGTCCGCCAGTATGACCATGTCCGGATTAAAACGCTGCTGCTCATGCGCCAGCTTTGCCCGGCTAATGAGCTTATCCTGCTCCATTTCGCGTTGGACAGGATCACGGGATGCATTAAAGAAATAACGCTCCCAGACCTGATCACTCAGTGCCTCGCGGCGCAGTTGTTCCTGCTCGTTATCGGCAGCGTACAGAGTGATCAGGTTTGAAAGCGCAGAAACCGGCGCAACTTCCGCCGGGTCCAGATAAGGGTTAATAGCCTTTTTCGGGCTGTTCCATGAGAATGCTGCGGCGGCCTCGTTAAAGCCGCTACAGTTGTTCATATCAGCATGGCTCATGCACGCACTCCGTACACGGCAGAACTATCCACGCCACGCGAAGGATCAAATCCCACCCAGCAGCGCGGCCCGGAAACAGCGATGATTTCTGTTGCAGATTTACTCTCACCAGCTGCTACGCCGATGCTGCGTTTTGCCTTGATGTAGTGGTGAGTAAAATTGCGATACAGCGAACGGATCAGGGATGTGTCACTGTTAGAAACAATGACCGGATGTCCTTCTGATGACCGATGTTCAAGAACGGATGCCAGGTGATACTGGTCATCTTCAGTGAAACCATCAGTGTGATAGCCGGAAAACGTACCGTCATACGGCGGATCGCAATACACCACATCCCCCGCCTTCAACATCGCCAGCGTTTCATCAAAGCTGGCGCAGACAAACGTTGCTCGCTGGGCTTTTTCTGCAAATGTGCGAAGTTCTTTTTCAGGGAAATACGGATTTTTATAATAACCGTAGGGAATGTTGAAATGCCCGCTCTTGTTATAGCGACATAAACCACGGTAACCGTGACGATTGAGATACAGGAAATATACCGCTTTCATGAAATCAGTAATTTCAGTGGAGTAATTAAACTCCTGCCTTATGTTGTAATAAGCCAACTCCCTGTTTGCTTCCTCAAATAAAGCTCTGGCACGAGATATAAACGCCTCGCAATCAGCAGCAACCTTTTTATAGAGGTTGATTAAATCAGGATTAATATCCGCAACAAGATAGCTGGGGTAATCCGTCTCCATCATCACAGCACAGGAACCCGCGAAAGGTTCAACCAGTCGCGGGCCAGCAGGAAGGTGTTTTTTCAGTTCGGACATAATGGCGGTTTTATTTCCCGCCCATTTCAGGATGGTGCTCATACAGCACCTCCGTTGTGATGTTTACCTTTCAGCTCTGCGATTTCCTGACAGGTAATGCAAAGCTGCACTCCCGGAATGGCGCGGCGGCGTACTGGCGGAATTGGCGCTTCACACTCAATGCAAAGCACGCGAGACACGCCCGGTGTTTTGGCACGGGCAGCACGGATGTGGCGCTGGCGTTCTTCTTCAACGCGCTGCTGTACGAGATCCATTGCATCAGCCATTAGTGGATCTCCTGCGCTTCGTTCTGGATTGCTTCAGCGGTCACACGCAGCAGTTCTGCTGCTTCGACGTGGTTTAGCTGGCGGGATGAGATATGACACGCCAGGCTATCAAGGCGAGCTGCCATTGCTTCAGCCCTTGCCCGGCGTTCTTCCAGACGAGCCTCTGTCAGTAAAATATTAAGCCATGCATCATCCGGTCCGGTTTTAGTCGTGAGGGTTTCAATATTACGCATAATCAATTCTCCTGAATTTAGATAAAGGGATGCCCGGCGGGTTTACGCCATTAATTTCATTAGTTGGTTAATTCGGCATGGTTAGCCGTCTGGGAAATAAGCTCACCACTGCACGAAAATGATTCATTGCTTTAATCAACTCCCGCTTTTCGTCAGTGGTCAGCTCATTAATGCTGATGCTATGACGTTCAGCTGGAATTTTTGCCATAAAGAATATGGCAGCCAGTGCTCGTTTATTTTTTTCGTTATTGATATCCCGTGGATCACGCATATCTTTAATAAACCGCTCAAGCTCTGACTCAATATTCAGGCCAAATATTTTCGCCCTTAACTCCGCAATGTGATTAAGTCCATTCAGGCGTTCACCGGGGCTTAATGGAACAGTCGCCGCAGCGCCTTCAATAGCCATTTGTTCCCCCGTTTTTTCGTTGATAGTTCTGCCAGCAATTCATCTTGTGAACGGCACGGATGCCAGCGTTTACCATCCTTACCCATTATCCAGCCGTGACCGTAGTGCATTGCCGGGCTTTGTTTTACCAGCAGCGATGCAAATGATGGTTCTTTCGTCAGCATAAGCACCTCACAGCAAACCGAATGAAGCACCGAGGCCAGTCATGGTATCAACTGCACTCGCCATCGCAGGGTTAGCCTGTAAACGGGCCTGCAATGAAACAGCAGCCAGCGCCATCAGTCGTGTTACAGAGTTAATGCTGCTGATAGCATCACGACGACCTGCACTGGTTTTTACATCGCCAGATACCGCACCTGCAGCAACACGCCCGATCTCTGCGGTTGCACTCATGACGTAATGCGGCAGTTTCTCTTTTGCTACCTCATTAATCGGTACACATGGCAGGCAGTGAATCTGTGCCAGAAAACCATCTATCAGCGTTGAATCTTCAGTCAGATCGGTAAGCAGCCAGATTTCTGGCGCATTTAGCTGATGCGGTTGATCTGGGTTGAGTTTGTTTCGCAAAGTCTGGACATTCATTCCTGCACGTTCTGCCAGCTTCGCCATATTGTGACGAAGTGCAAAAGCTCTACAGGCTTCATCAAAATGCGGGTGTTTGGAAATCTTATAATCAAACATGCTAGCCCCTTAGAAAGTTCTCATAATTGAACTTACTTACCAACAATGACGCGGAAGTTGGAATGACCGAGGGATTCACGGACCTGATCGGTTTTGTACATTAAATAACGCAGGCTTACGCGGCCTTTGTTTTTTTCTTTCTTGACCATGTATTTAGCAAGCTGACCATGGTGAATTTTTTGATACACGGAGCCGCGGGAGATACCTTCCCATTCCGCGAACTCAGCAGGCGTTGCCATCTCTTTAGGTACACGAATTGAAATATCAGTACTCATAGTGCAGTATCTCTTAGTTTGGTTTCGTTTTATCTTGTTTTATGTGGTTTGGTTTTGCTTTTCAAACCATGGATGGATATTAGGATCACTTTTTATATACGTCAAGAGGTTTGATTATGAGTTTAATCAAGGCGGGGAATGATAGTGGTGGGCGCGATGCGATTAATAGGCTTATTAAGGCTTACAACTTCAGCTCACGACAGCAGCTCTGCGAACATCTGGAAGTATCAAAAAGCACTATGGCTAACAGATACTTAAGGGATAGCTTCCCTGCCGAATGGGTAATCCAATGTGCCCTTGAAACAGGAGCTTCCCTTCTATGGCTGGCTACTGGTCAAGGAGATATGTATGCGTGTGAGAACGAAGAAACAAATCTCAAAAGTGAACCTCCCGTCACTGTAAGAACACTTTCTAAGATCGTTGCTCCTAGCATCAAACGTGTTGAACTGAAGAACGGCGAACTGCAGCCAAGTGATGAAATTCTTCTTGATAGCAGCCTGCTCGATGGTGACTCATCCAACGCTTTATTTGTTAAAACAGCTAATGATAGCTTTGTAGTGGATACGTCTGTTAAACAAGTCAGTAATGGCTTCTGGTTAGTCGATATGGACGGAGTTAAAAGCATCGTCAAAATTGCGCGCATACCCGGAAACAAAATAGTAGTTAACCAAGATGACACTTCATTTGAATGTTCTGTAGATGATGTGGAAGTCGTAGGACGTGCAGTCAAAGTAATCAAGAACCTCTAACTTATGACCATCAGAAAACAGCCGAACGGAAAATGGTTGTGTGAGTGCTATCCCAATGGACGCAATGGTAAGCGCGTGCGTAAGCAATTTGCTACCAAAGGCGAAGCCATTGCGTTTGAAAGCTTCACAATGGAAGAAGTGAACAAAAAACCATGGCTAGGGGAAAAGGAAGATCGGCGACATCTATCAGAATTAATTGAGCTGTGGTATTCCCTGTATGGTCAAACACTCGCAGACCCCAAGCGCCTCATGGCGAAACTTAGAATTATCTGTAATGGTCTAGGCGATCCCATCGCCTCAGAACTGACAGCTGGTGAGTTTACGAAATACCGCGAAGCACGGTTAAAAGGTGAAGTACGAAATGAAGATGGCACGCTTATGTCGCCCGTTAAGCCCCGCACGGTAAATCTTGAACAGCGCAACCTATCATCTGTTTTTGGTACACTGAAAAAGCTGGGCCACTGGTCAGCCCCCAACCCGCTTGCTGGGCTGCCAACATTTAAAATTGCTGAGGGTGAATTGGCGTTCCTGACCCCGGAAGAAATTAAACGTCTGCTGGATGCCTGTGCTGATTCTCAAAGCCCCAGTCTGCTGATGATTGCAAAAATATGCTTGGCCACCGGCGCACGCTGGAGCGAAGCCGAAAACCTACAGAGTCATCAGGTATCAAAATACCGTATCACTTATACCAAGACTAAAGGAAAGAAAAACCGAACAGTGCCTATTTCAAAGGATTTATATGAAGAACTGCCTAAGAATAGGGGGAAATTATTTACACCTTGTAGGAAAGCTTTTGAACGTGCGGTAAAACGAGCTGGTATCGAGCTACCAGAAGGGCAATGCACACACGTATTACGACATACATTTGCAAGTCACTTTATGATGAATGGCGGAAACATACTGGTGCTGCGCGATATTCTGGGCCATGTCGATATAAAAATGACAATGATTTACGCCCACTTCGCTCCCGACCATCTGGAAGATGCTGTAACCAAAAATCCTCTTGCTAACCTTGGATGGAGAAAATTAGAAAGTGCTTGTTAATAACTATATCCAACAATACCCATGGATATCGTACTTACTTATCATAATATATTTTATATATATATGCCTTGAATTATATCTATGCGTATCAAAAAAAGGCTTTAACATGGATGAAAGGCCATTAACAAGTCAATACTTATTTAAACAATCACTTAGGATTCCTGTATTTTCAGCGATATACTTTGGTATATTTTCCTGGCTTGGACACTCCCCTCAATTTGATAGTGAGGGCTTTAATAATTTCATTGCAATTAGCAAGCTTCCTATCGCCTTACTTTCTTTGTCCATACCATTTGTTGCTGTCGTAGCAAACATACACCGCACAGTTCAAACAAACCGACAAATTGAGGAAACCAAGCAAAAGAATCTATCTGATAGCTACTATAGCCATCTAAAGTTCGTTACTGATTATTTCACCAATTTACCTAACAAAACCATTAAACGCGAACGTCATTATGGTACTAAAGAGATAAGTTATAAAATTAACTACCCAATACATCTATATAGATATATTTTCATAAATAGCTCACCAGAGAAGGGACGGCCTAAAAATACAGATAAAGAATACATACGTGAAGTAAATAATCACTGGGTTGATATACTAAAAAACCTAGAGAAGATACATTCATCTAATCGTGGCTCTCAGTTTGACGAAGTTTTAATCCGTCAAATGCAATCTCTTCATTCAATAGAAAAACACTTATCCGAACTTAATCGAATGCTTTGCCTAACTCCAATGGAGTTAAATGAACATGCAACTTTATACTTTGATGGATATGAAATGATTACCAACTTCATGTCCAGCATTGAACTTGGCGATACAATTGAAACCTACTTCAAATTTACCATTGATATTCTTGATATTACCGATAATTTCCTTTCATTCAAGGATGATGGCTCGTCTGGGCAAATCATTATACTAGCAAGATTACTGAAAAATAATAATCCAGCTATCTTTGATGAAATTGTAACAAACAAAGGGAAGGCTCAACCTTCGTTGACCTACAATGGCGACAGATTGGCGACAGAGCATTAAAAATGAGTAAAACGGACAAAAAAAAGATAATACTAACTTGCTGATTTTAAACGCAAGTTAATGTTTTTGCTATAGTGAAAATGGTATGTAGGAATTTCGGACGCGGGTTCAACTCCCGCCAGCTCCACCAAACATTCATTCATGATGCATCATGAACCTTAAAAAAGCCTGTAACTTCAACGAGTTACAGGCTTTTTTGTTGCATGTGTGGTCATGATCTCTGTATGAATCTTGAGCTTTTGGCACCATGTTTAGCACCACGGTATCGTGGGGCTAAAAAAGCGTGGTGCTAAAACATGCCTAAGCAACTGAAACCCTTAACAAATGTGGAGATCGCTGGCGCGAAGCCCCGTAGCACAGATTATGAGCTACGGGACGGTGAAGGCCTGTACTTGCTGGTTAAGACTTCAGGGAGGAAGGTCTGGCATTTCGAGTACTATCACCCCATCACCAAAAAGCGCACCAAAACCAGCCTTGGCCCTTACCCGGTCGTTACACTGGCTATGGCCCGCGAAACTCGCACGCAGTACAGACGACTACTCTATCAGGGCATAGATCCTCGCCAACACTTAGCAGGAATAGCTGAAGAAAAACGTATCCAGACTGAATGCACGCTGGAAAAGGTGGCCGGACAGTGGCTCAAAGAGAAGAAACGGACCAGCGACCTTAGCGAAGATCACGCCAAAGATGTCTGGCGTTCGCTGGAGATGCACGTCTTCCCTTCTCTGGGCAGTACGCCCGTCACTGAGATCCGCCCGAAGATGCTCAAGGAGCACCTCACACCACTGGAAGAACAAGGCATCCTCGAAACGCTGCGGCGGGTCATCTCACGGCTCAATGAAATCTTCCGCTTTGCCATCTCCGAAGAGCTCATCGAGTTCAATCCGGCTGACAACCTGGTCGCCCGCTTTAAGAAACCGAAAAAGCAGAACATGCCAGCCCTCCACCCCAGCGAGCTGGGCAGGTTAATGCTGACGCTACAGAACGCCTCTATCCGCAAGGAAACACGCTGCCTTATCGAATGGGAGCTACTGACCTGGGTTCGCCCCGGCGAAGCCGTTAGCGCCCGCTGGTGCGACATCGATATGAAAAAAGCGGAATGGCGCATCCCCGACACCTTTATGAAGATGAACCGTTCGCACACGGTGCCGCTCAGCAAACAGGCGCTGCGCGTTCTTCAGATAATGGAGCCGGTCAGCCGCCATCGCCCATGGGTGTTCCCCAGCATCCGCAAACCACTGGAGCATATGCACCAGCAGACCGCAAACGCCGCGCTTATCCGCATGGGGTTCGGCGGCGAACTGGTTGCCCACGGTATGCGCAGCATCGCCAGAACGGCGGGAGCAGGCCATTTTCCCCGTGAAGTACTGGAGTCTGCGCTGGCACACCAGAAAGAAGACGAGATCGAAGCGGCCTACAACCGCAGCGACTATCTGGAACAAAGGCGACCGCTAATGCAGTGGTGGGGAAACTACGTTGATGCTGCCAGACGGCAGGCGCTGCTCGGTGAAGAAGAACCGCTGCGGATCGTGGAAGGAGAATAATGTGACCAGCCCCATTCGTCAGAATCTGTTTGAACGGGAATGCGATATGCCGCTGCTGGAAGCGCGGCATCTCGCCCTTCTGCTTCTCGGCCTCGATGCTTCCCAACCGGCAAACGCCCTGCCGGAAGAACATCAGGAAAATTACCGTATCCTGCACGACGCCATCAGCCGCACCATCAAAGCTACAGGCATGGTCAGCGCCCCGGCTAATAAACGCATGTTCTATGCCGATGAGATGTTCGCGCTGGCCTGGCGGCTTATTGATGACGAACTGACGCCGCCAGAAATTAAGGCCCGCAGCCTGAAGGCGGTGATGAAACTGTCACGCAACAGCCGTGGCCGCAAGTGGCTGAAGACGCTCGGTGACGACGCGCTACCAGATCTCACTACTTCAGCACAACCTTCCCAGCGTGGGATGCATAAACGCGACAAAGCGCGGGAGAATACTGCCAGGCTCTGCTGGCTACTGGTTCAGCTTCTGGTTGAGGAGACTGACGGGCGTTATGGGACGTCTGATAAACCGGCTTCGGATAGGATACTTCGAAAGCTGAGAGCGCTAGCGCAGGAGCGGGAATTGCCGTCAGACGGGCTTGGGCGAGGGACGTTTTATGAGGTGTTGAAGATGGGGCGGGAGAGGAAGTATAGGTAATAGCTAATTATAATAGGTTAATAAATCCCTCTAATAACTGAATGCCAGCTTGATGTATAAAAAACATCCATAACATCTATCTTGAACTCTAGTAGTAAATGGTAATTGGATGTTATTCTTTATATCATTGTGATATAAAGACACGTTGGCCTTTAAGTTCGCTTTTTGAACAACTATAAGGAATGAGCATGGCTCTATTGGATAAAATTAAAAGTCTCATATCAGCAAATGAGACTGCTACTCAAAACATAGAAGAAGAAAGCGTTTACGACACTTTAACTCCTAAAATAATTACTGATAGTAGTGTTAAACACTATTTTGATGCATTGGATTTTGCTTTTTCGAAACAGGATGTCAAAAACATCGCAATCACAGGGCCTTATGGTGCGGGGAAAAGCACCGTGATTCAGTCCTATCTGAAAACACATCTCAATAGAGAATTTATAAACGTATCACTTGCCGATTTTTCATTATCAGGAAAAAGTGATGAAGCACCGTTGGAAAACTCAGAGATTGAATTAAGTATACTTCAGCAGATTTTATATAAAGAGAACAAAGATAACCTTCCTGATTCACGTATCGATCGGATTCAGAATAGGAATAAAAAACACATTTCCTCTCTATTTCTCACCGTACTGTCAGTAGTAGCACCATTATTATTACTGGCTATAACCATATTCCCAAAATATTTCTTCTCTTTATTTGGTGCAACAGAACCCACGATCAACGTGATCGTTAATATGTTTCCTGAAAGGTTTTTCGTTAGTATCATCATGGGTTTGCTCTGTTTATTCTTTATTGTAAGAGTTGCATCAAAGGCTGGTATTTTTGATAAAAAAATAAAGCTCAGTAAAATCGCATTTCTTCAAGGTAGTGCCGATATGGCATCACAGGAATCATCATCCTTGCTCAATAACTGCTTGGACGAGATCGTCTATTTTTTCTCCCGTTCACAATATAAAATTGTTGTTTTCGAAGACTTAGACAGACTAGGTAACGCTGAAGTATTTGTTAAGTTACGAGAAATAAACCAGATAGTTAATAACAACCTTCAAAGTGAACCTGTTAGATTTATTTATGCTTGCCGTGATGATATTTTCCTTGGAGCAGATATTAGAACAAAGTTTTTTGATTTCATTTTACCAGTAATACCGGTAATGGATGCCAGGAATGCCTACACTCATTTAAAAAATAAACTATATGATTTCCCAGAAAATGAACAACCACTTCTTAAGCAGATGTCACTATATATAAGTGATATGCGTTCCCTACAAAATATTGTCAATGAGTTTAATTTATTTAAAAAGGTTGTTGATGATAATACTAACCAAGCGAAGATATTTGCACTCATTTTTTATAAAAATATATATGCCCAAGATTATAATTTAACAGATAAAAAATCAGGTGTGCTTTATTCATTCATACATAATTATCGCCTACGTAAACTACATGAAAACCATTTCAAA
>NZ_JAGRQY010000133.1:0-20930 GCF_018223905.1 Klebsiella sp. 28 | reverse complement strand
GCCGTTGTGCCATTATCGCCTGCACATAACCCTGCAGGCGATAATGGCACAACGGCATATCTTCCGGGCCGGCGATACAGCCGATACGCTGATGTCCCAGCTCGTGGAGATAATTTACCGCGTTAAAGGCCGCCGTCAGATTATCGATATGGACGGTGGGCAGCTCCAGCTCCGGCGCAAACTCATTCGACATGACCATTGGCGGCAAATTGCGCTGCTCTTCCACGCTGGCGTCAAACGGCAGGCGCGAGCTGAGCAGCACCATGCCGTCGATCTGCTTGGTGATGATAAGGTCGATAAAGGTTTTTTCTTTCTGATTCTGGTGGGCGCAATCGCCGATTAACACCAGATAGCCGTGCTCGGCGGCAGTGACTTCAATACCGCGGATCACTTCACTAAAGAAGGGATCGCAGATATCCGGGACGATCACGAGGATCGTTCGCGATTCGTTGCGCTTCATATTGCGTCCGAGCGACTGCGGTAAATAGCCGACTTCCAGCGCCGCCTGCTCGACCCGGTTACGGGTGGCTTGCGACACCTTATCAGGGTTCATCAACGCTCGGGACACGGTTGCCGTGGAAACGTTTGCCTTGAGGGCGACGTCTTTCATGGTGGCGGCAACCACTTGTTTTTTGGGCTTCACCTGGTTTCTCCTCGCTGAATGGCGCTGGCATTTCCCTTGGGCGCTAACTGCTGCATCATTTTTATCAGATAGTCGCGGCAGTGAGTTACAGAATTTTCATGAAAAACGTGATGCTTGTTAAATTTTTCGATCCGGCTCGCAAGAGAAGGCTTATCCTTCAATCGGATCGACATCCAGCACCCACTTCACTTTTCTCGCCTCCGGAAGCGTATTGATCAGCGCCAGCGTACCGCTAACGATATGTTGCAGACGCACCCGCGAAGGATGCTGCAGCAATATTTGCCAGCGCCAGCGGCCGCCGCGCTTTGGCGCCAGCGCCGGAACCGGACCGAGCACCCATAGCTTTTCGTCGGCCAGCGGGCTGGCCTGCAGCAGATTGCGCAGCTGTTGCAAAAACAGCGGCGCCTGCTGGTTGTTATGGTCTTCCGCACGAATCAGCACATGGCTGGTCCACGGCGGCAGCTGCATCGTCCGCCGCTCTGCCAGCGCCTGTTCGGCAAAGGCGTCGTAGCCTTTATACAGCAGGGTCTGCAAAAGAGGGTGTTCCGGATGGTGGGTTTGAAGAATGACCTCGCCCTGTTTTCCTGCCCGGCCCGCTCGTCCGGAGACCTGGGTATAAAGCTGAGCGAAACGCTCTGCGGAGCGGAAATCAGCGGAAAACAGCGCCCCGTCGACATCCAGCAGGGAGACGAGGGTGACGTCCGGGAAGTGGTGCCCTTTGGCCAGCATTTGGGTGCCAATCAGAATACGCGCCCCGCCGCGATGGACGGCGGCGAGATGCTCCTCCAGCGCTCCTTTGCGGCTGGTGGTATCGCGGTCGATACGCGAGATAGGCACCTCAGGGAACAGCGGCGCCAGGGCCTGCTCCAGCTGCTCGGTGCCGATCCCTACCGGCACCAGATGCGTGGAGCCGCAGGAAGGACACTGGCGCGGGATCGGGCGCTGGCTGTCGCAATGGTGGCAGCGCAGATGGTGCTGCGCCTGGTGCAACGTATAGTAACTGTCGCAGCGCGGGCATTCCGCTATCCAGCCGCAATCGTGGCACAGCAGCGCTGGCGCAAAGCCGCGGCGGTTAAGAAACAGGATCACCTGGTTATCCGCTTGCAGGTGCTGGCGCATACGGCTAATCAGCGCGGGAGACAGGCCCGCCTGCAGCGGTTGCCCTTTGAGATCGAGCACGTGCTGCTGGGCCGGGCGCGCATTGCCCGCGCGTTTGCTTAAGGTTAACTGGCGGTATTTACCCTGGCGGACGTTATGCAGAGTCTCCAGCGCCGGCGTCGCCGAGCCGAGAATTATCGGGATCTGCTCGCTGTGGGCGCGCCATACCGCCAGGTCGCGGGCATGGTAGCGCCAGCCTTCCTGCTGCTTGTAGGAGCTGTCATGCTCTTCGTCGATGACGATGACGCCGAGATCTTTAAATGGGGTAAACAGCGAGGAGCGGGTGCCGATCACAATGGCCGCTTCGCCATTTTTCGCCTTCAGCCAGGCCGAGAGACGTTCGCTGTCATTGAGCCCGGAGTGCAGCACTTCCACCGGCGCGTTAAAGCGCTGGCGAAATCGGGCGATGGTTTGCGGCGTCAGGCCGATCTCCGGCACCATCACCAGCGCCTGGCGCCCCTGCGCCAGCACATTCTCCAGCACGCTCAAATAGACTTCCGTTTTCCCGGAGCCGGTAATACCCGCCAGCAGCCAAGCGGAGAAACGATCGGCGGCGCTGTGGATCGCCCCGACGGCGGTGGCCTGCTCGGTATTCAGGCGCAGGCGTTCGCCGGCAACCGAATACTCGCTGCGCCAGTCGGTGAGGGCGGGCGCTTCGCAGGCCAGCTCCGCCAGCCCTTTACCGCGCAGCGCCTGCAGCGCCGCTTCATTGAATTCCAGTTCGCCAACCTGATGACGCCAGATTTTGCCCTGGCGCAGCGCCGCCAGCGCCTGCTGCTGCTTCCGGGAGCGTTTCAGACCGTTAAGGTCGACAACCTGCCCCTGCTCGGTGGCGAACCAGTACCACAGCGGCGTGGCGCTGGCGGGTTTGCCCTGGCGCAGCATAACGGGTAATGCATGGAACAGCACATCGCCGATCGGGTGATGGTAATACTCAGCCGCCCACATCAGCAGTCGCCAGACAGTCGTGGAGAAGACCGGCTCGTCGTCCAGCGCTTCGGCGACCGGTTTTAGCTCATCCAGCGGCAGTTCGCTGCGCTCGCTCACCGCCGCGACAATGCCGATCCGCTCCTGTTTGCCGAACGGCACCCGCACCCGACAGCCCGCTTTGACCGCCATGCCTTCAGGCAGCAGGTAGTCAAAAGTGCGCGGTAGCGGAACGGGTAGGGCAACGTGGGCGACGGACATGTCATCTTCCTGACTTGAAATCTGGCGGGATAGTATACACATTACGATAAGGCGGCGCGGATCAGTTTGCATATGCTGGTCAAATTCTGTATGATTCGCCGCCTTTGATGCGCTTTATATGGCATTGAAGATTGACCATTACCGCGTGCTTCACGCTGTCAGCAGCGTAGAAGGCGACGGGAAATTACTAATATCGCGTGGTGTCTGGCGTTAGGGCTGGAAGAGCGACGCGGCCTTAACTGAGGTTCTCCCATGAAAAAAGGTATTCACCCAAATTACGACGAAATTACTGCTACCTGTTCTTGCGGTAATGTCATGAAAATCCGCTCCACCGTTGGTCACGACCTGAACCTCGACGTGTGCGGCAAATGCCACCCGTTCTTCACCGGCAAACAGCGTGATGTTGCTACCGGTGGCCGTGTTGACCGCTTCAACAAGCGCTTCAGCATCCCGGGCAGCAAGTAAGTTGCCAGAAGAAGCCGCCTCAGGGCGGCTTTTTTGTCTCTTCCGCCTGCCTGGGCGGGAAAGAAAAAAGGGCGGAAGATTATTCCGCCCTTTTTATCGTCTCAGTATTCCCACGTATCCGGGTCGATTCCCAGTTCACGCATAATCGCTTTCGCCGCTTCCGGGATCTCATCGCTGCGCTCTTTACGCAGGTCTTCATCGTTAGGCAACGGTTGTCCGGTAAAGGCATGCAGAAACGCTTCGCACAGCAGCTCGCTGTTGGTCGCGTGACGCAGGTTATTCACCTGACGACGCGTGCGTTCATCGGTGAGGATTTTTAACACCTTCAGAGGAATGGAAACCGTAATTTTCTTTACTTGTTCACTCTTCTTACCGTGCTCAGCGTATGGGCTGATATATTCGCCGCTCCATTCAGCCATGAGATACCTTAATCCTCTGTTTATTAGTGAAGGGCCAGAATATTCCGCCCGGGCTATAATTGCGCGTAGTTTACCGTATGCGCGGGCTTTCTGACATGAGATAAGCCGCCGACGACGTGCGCTAATGCATATAATTTTAACGGCTATTTGCACTTTGCTCAATCTATACGCAAAGAAGTTTAGATGTCCAGATGTATTGACGTCTATTGTGACAATGATTACTCTGGAGCCTGACTTTTCACCGATTCAGCCCAGGAACTTCCCAACATGACGCGTAAACAGGCCACCATCGCAGTGCGTAGCGGTTTAAATGACGACGAGCAGTACGGTTGCGTTGTCCCGCCGATTCACCTCTCCAGTACCTATAACTTCACCGGCTTTAATGAACCGCGCGCCCACGACTACTCCCGTCGTGGCAATCCGACGCGCGATGTGGTGCAGCGCGCCTTAGCGGAGCTGGAGGGCGGCGCCGGCGCGGTGCTGACCAATACCGGAATGTCGGCGATCCTGCTGGTGACGACGGTGTTCCTTAAACCTGGCGATCTGCTGGTGGCGCCGCACGACTGCTACGGCGGCAGCTACCGTCTGTTCGACAGCCTGGCGAAGCGCGGCTGCTATCGCGTCCAGTTTGTCGATCAAAGCGATGAGCAGGCGCTGCGGGCGGCGCTGGCGGAAAAACCGAAGCTGGTGTTGGTGGAAAGCCCAAGTAATCCATTGCTGCGGGTGGTGGATATTGCGAAAATCTGTGGTCTGGCGCGTGAGGCCGGGGCAATTAGCGTGGTGGACAACACCTTCCTGAGCCCGGCGTTGCAAAACCCGCTGGCGCTGGGCGCCGATCTGGTGCTGCATTCCTGTACCAAATACCTCAATGGTCACTCCGATGTGGTGGCCGGGGTGGTGATTGCCAAAGATCCGGCAACTGTCACCGAACTGGCATGGTGGGCGAATAATATTGGCGTCACCGGCAGCGCCTTCGACAGCTATCTGCTGTTGCGCGGGCTGCGGACGCTGTCTCCACGGATGGAAGTGGCGCAGCGAAATGCCCTGGCGATCGTTGAGTATCTGAAAACCCAGCCGCTGGTGAAAAAGCTGTATCATCCATCGCTGCCGGAAAACCAGGGGCATGAAATTGCGGCGCGTCAGCAAAAAGGTTTTGGCGCAATGTTAAGCTTCGAGCTTGACGGTGACGAGCAGACGCTGCGCCGTTTTCTGAGCGGGCTGTCGCTGTTTACACTGGCGGAATCGCTGGGGGGCGTTGAAAGCCTGATTTCCCATGCGGCAACGATGACGCATGCCGGCATGGCGCCTGAAGCGCGTGCCGCCGCCGGAATTTCAGAAACGCTCCTGCGTATATCGACCGGTATTGAAGATGGTGAAGATTTAATTGCCGACCTGGAAAATGGCTTCCGGGCAGCAAACGAGGAATAAAGATGAGTGTGATTGCGCAGGCAGGGGCGAAGGGTCGTCAGCTGCACAAATTTGGTGGGAGTAGTTTAGCGGATGCGAAATGTTACCTGCGCGTCGCGGGGATCATGAAGGAGTATTCGCAGGCGGGGGATATGATGGTCGTCTCCGCCGCTGGCAGCACCACCAACCAGCTGATCAGCTGGCTTAAGCTTAGCCAGAGCGATCGCCTTGCTGCGCATCAGGTTCAGCAGTCGCTTCGCCGCTATCACACCGAGCTGATTGGCGGTCTGCTGGAGCCTGCGGCGGCGGATACGTTGATAGCCGCCTTTATCCACGACCTTGAGCGTCTGGCTGGTCTGCTGGACGGCGGGGTTTCCGAAGCGGTCTATGCGGAAGTGGTCGGCCATGGGGAAGTGTGGTCCGCGCGCCTGATGGCGGCGGTTCTCAACCAGCTGGGTATGGAAGCCGCCTGGCTGGACGCGCGCGCGTTCCTGCGCGCGGAACGCGCCGCGCAGCCGCAGGTGGATGAGGGATTATCTTACCCACTGCTGCAGCAGCTGATGGCGCAGCATCCTAACAAACGTCTGGTGGTGACCGGCTTTATCTCCCGCAACCAGGCCGGCGAAACCGTCCTGCTGGGCCGTAACGGGTCTGACTACTCTGCCACCCAGATCGGCGCGCTGGCGGGCGCCTCCCGGGTCACTATCTGGAGCGACGTTGCCGGGGTGTACAGCGCGGATCCGCGCAAGGTGAAAGACGCCTGCCTGCTGCCGCTGCTGCGTCTGGACGAAGCCAGCGAGCTGGCGCGCCTGGCCGCGCCGGTGCTCCATGCCCGCACGCTACAGCCGGTTTCCGCCAGTGATATCGATCTGCAGTTACGCTGCAGCTACACGCCGGAACAGGGTTCCACGCGCATTGAGCGCGTGCTGGCCTCCGGTACCGGCGCACGGATTGTCACCAGCCATGACGACGTCTGCCTGGTGGAGTTCCAGGTGCCGGCCGGTCACGATTTCAAACTGGCGCATAAAGAGCTGGACGCTCTGCTCAAACGCGCCCAGCTGCGCCCGTTAGCCGTTGGCGTCCATGCCGACCGTAAGCTGCTGCAGTTCTGCTATACCTCCGAGGTGGCCGACAGCGCGCTGAAATTGCTCGATGAAGCCGGTCTGCCGGGCGAGCTGCGTCTGCGTCAGAAGCTGGCGCTGGTGGCGATGGTGGGCGCGGGAGTCACCCGTAACCCGCTGCACTGCCACCGTTTCTGGCAGCAGCTCAAAGGGCAGCCGGTGGAGTTCACCTGGCAGTCTGAAGAGGGGATCAGCCTGGTGGCGGTGCTACGCGCCGGGCCGACGGAAAGCCTGATCCAGGGGCTGCATCAGTCCTTGTTTCGCGCCGAAAAGCGTATTGGCCTGATGCTGTTCGGCAAAGGGAACATTGGTTCCCGCTGGCTGGAGCTTTTCGCCCGTGAACAAACTACGCTCTCGGCGCGTACCGGTTTCGAGTTTATTCTCGCCGGCGTAGTCGACAGTAAACGCAGCCTGCTGAATTACGACGGGCTGGATGCCAGCCGGGCGCTGGCTTTCTTCAACGATGAAGCGGTGGAGCAGGATGAAGAGTCGCTGTTCCTGTGGATGCGCGCGCACCCGTATGATGATTTAGTGGTGCTGGACGTCACCGCCAGCGAACAGCTGGCCGACCAGTATCTTGATTTCGCCAGCCATGGCTTCCACGTCATTAGCGCCAACAAGCTGGCGGGCGCCAGCAGCAGTGATAAATATCGTCAGATCCACGACGCGTTTGAGAAGACGGGGCGCCACTGGCTATATAACGCCACCGTGGGCGCCGGCTTGCCGGTGAACCATACGGTGCGCGACCTGATCGACAGCGGCGATACTATTCTCGGCCTGAGCGGTATCTTCTCGGGAACGCTCTCCTGGCTGTTCCTGCAGTTTGATGGCACCGTGCCGTTCACCGACCTGGTGGATCAGGCGTGGCAGCAGGGGCTGACCGAGCCGGATCCGCGCGTCGATCTGTCCGGTAAGGATGTGATGCGTAAGCTGGTGATCCTCGCGCGGGAAGCGGGCTATGACATCGAACCGGATCAGGTGCGTGTGGAATCACTGGTACCGGCGCACTGTGAAGAGGGGTCGGTCGATCACTTCTTTGAGAATGGCGAAGAGCTGAACGAGCAGATGCTGCAGCGTCTGGAAGCGGCCCGCGAGATGGGGCTGGTGCTCCGCTACGTGGCGCGCTTTGATGCCAACGGCAAAGCACGCGTCGGTGTGGAAGCGGTACGCGAAGAGCACCCGCTGGCGGCGCTGCTGCCGTGCGATAACGTGTTTGCCATCGAAAGCCGCTGGTATCGCGATAACCCGCTGGTGATCCGCGGGCCCGGCGCCGGGCGCGATGTGACCGCCGGGGCAATCCAGTCGGATATTAACCGCCTGGCGCAGCTGCTGTAAGCGTCGCGTTATACTCTTGAACCAGTGAGGCCACTATTTGCGTTACGCGCCCTGCGGAATACAGGGCGCTCTGCGCAAACGCGGGTCTGTTTTCCAGCCATATTGTAAACCGTCGGCTGGCCGCAAGGTCTGGTAGAAAGGCGTTCTCTTCTGCAGTGCCGGCAAGCCGGCAGACCATTTTCTGATTCTCTTCCTGCGTCCAACGCTGCCATGAATTTTGCCACCAGCCATGATGGGTTTTCCCCTGTAGCTGCCACGGAGCCGGGCTGGCTGGGTTCCTTATCTCTTCTTCCACATACCATAGATCGCCTTGCCGCTGACGAAAAAGCGGCGCCCAGGCAACGATCGCCGCGCCGCGTAAAAAGCATTCATGCGCAATAACGTGCGTTTTCACCTCTGGAAACCGCTGGCTGAGCAGTTTGAAATGACCGTGCGCGGCGATAACCGGGCGCAATATATTGCCGCGGGCATGGCGCTTTTGCATTGCGCTGCCGTACTGGATTTCATCGAACTGACTGCGTTGTAAAAAGCGCATTTCAGTGAGAGAAATACGTTGAATAATATCGTCAGTCTCCTCCCTGTCGGCTTGTCCGCCGCGCCAGTGATAGCGTAATGATTCGCCTACCGCGAAAGGAGTGAAATTAGAGGTAAGATGAATAACATTACCGCGCCCGGCATCAAAGCTTAATAAAAAATAGAGCTTTTGCCCGGCGGCATTACCCTGGAATGGCGCTATCAACGGTACGCTGCAAATACGTCGTGGGGCTTCAATTGGGGCGATGTGTGGGAATTTTGGCGTCCAGACCTTTTTACAGTGGCGGCACTGAAGGCGTTGCGTACCCTGCGGATTGCGGCCGTAGCGAATAGTATCCCGCTGATAGCATACCGGGCAAAAATAGCCGTAGCGGCGGGCATGATCCGTCAGATAAGCCGCCAGCCAGGGGCGGAATTCCCGTTCGTTAAACAGGGGGGGATAGCTGCCGCAGGCTGCGCAGTAGAGCGCCGGGTAGCCCAGCCGAAAATTCGGGAAATGATACTCAGCCGCAGACGGTAAACCTAAATTGCGGCAGCCAAAGGTTTTACAGGCGTTAATGGTAAAGAGAGTATCCACTGGCAGGTCAATACCAACGATTTTTACAGGTCGTTAATTTTGTCCTGCTCAGGTTGCATACAACTGTGAATGCTCTCACATAAAAAAGTCTTTCAGAACGTAACTTAGCGGTTCTTTATCACTCTGAAAGGAACTCCGATGAAACTAAAAACAATGAGCGCAGCACTTCTGTTAACCTTGCCTTTCTGGGCCTGCGCCAAAGATGTCACCATCATTTATACCAACGATCTTCATGCCCATGTCGAACCTTATAAAGTGCCATGGATAGCGGATGGTAAACGAGATATTGGTGGTTGGGCGAATATCACGACGATGGTGAAACAGGAAAAAGCGAAAAATAACGCGACCTGGTTTTTTGATGCCGGAGATTATTTTACCGGGCCTTACATCAGTAGCCTGACGAAGGGCAAAGCGATAATCGATATTATGAATACGATGTCCTACGATGCGGTGACTATCGGTAATCATGAGTTCGATCACGGCTGGGATAATACGTTGCTTCAGCTTAGCCAGGCGACATTCCCGATTGTTCAGGGCAATATTTTTTATCAGAACAGCGATAAATCGTTCTGGGATAAGCCCTATACCATTATCGAAAAAGATGGCGTGAAAATTGGCGTGATTGGCCTGCACGGCGTGTTTGCTTTTAATGACACCGTTTCTGCCGCGACGCGAGTGGGTATCGAAGCGCGTGATGAGGTGAAATGGCTACAGCATTATATCGATGAACTTAACGGTAAAGTGGATCTGACCGTGGCCCTGATCCATGAAGGCGTCCCGGCGCGTCAGTCGAGCCAGGGGGGAACCGATGTGCGTCGTGCGCTGGATAAAGATATTCAGACTGCGGGTCAGGTGAAAGGTCTGGACGTTTTAATTACCGGCCATGCTCACGTTGGCACACCGGAGCCCATTAAAGTGGGTAATACGTTGATTCTTTCTACCGATAGCGGCGGCATCGATGTGGGTAAACTGGTGCTGGATTATCAGGAGAAACCGCACCAATTCACGGTGAAGCACTTTGAGCTGAAGACGCTTTATGCCGATGAGTGGAAGCCTGATCCGCAGACAAAACAGGTCATCGACGGCTGGAATAAGCAACTTGATCAACTGGTGCAGCAGGTCATTACACAATCGCCCGTTGAACTGACCCGTGCGTATGGCATCTCTTCGCCGTTGGGCAATCTTGCCGCTGACGCCTTGCTGTTGGCAGCAGGTAGGAGTACGCAGATGGCGTTAACCAACTCGGGCGGGATCCGGAATGAGATCCCCGCCGGGGCGGTGAGCATGGGCGCCGTTATCAGCACCTTCCCGTTTCCCAACGAGCTGGTCACCATGGATCTAACCGGGAAGCAGTTGCGTAGCCTGATGGAGCATGGCGCCGGGTTGAGCAACGGCGTGCTGCAGGTCTCCCGGGGACTGGAAATGAAGTATGACAGCAGCAAACCTGTGGGCCAGCGCGTTGTGTTATTCAGGCTAAACGGTAAACCGATTGACGATACGACGGTTTACCATATTGCCACCAACAGCTTCCTTGCAGATGGCGGCGATGGTTTTGTCGCGTTTACCGAGGGGCAGGCGCGTAATACCTCCGGCGGCTATTACGTTTCAAATGCGGTCGTAGACTATTTCAAAGCCGGGCAAAAGATAACGGATGAGCAGCTTAACGGGCAGCGCGTTGTCGATGTGAAGAAATAAGTTTTTAAGGCCGGGCAGTCAGCCCGGCCTTAAGCGATCAGTGGGCCGCAAATACCGCCCTGGCGGCAAACAGGCCGTTGAGGGCCGCCGGGAATCCGGCATAGACTGCCATCTGCATGATCGCTTCCGTAATCTCCTCTTGCGTCAGGCCGACGTTTAATCCTGCGGCAATGTGTACTTTCAGCTGTGGCTCGGCGTTACCCAACGCCGTGAGCGCGGCGATGGTGGCGATTTCCCGGCTGCGTAAATCGAGCCCTGGCCTGGCGTAAATATCGCCGAAGGGGAACTCAATCAGATAGCGGGCGAAATCGGGGGCGATATCCCGCAGGCTGTCGACGACGGCTTCCCCGCCCTTACCATCCACCCGCTGAAGCATTTCCTGACCGATGATATAACGTTCGCTGGACATCGTTTTTTCCTCTCTGTGATGGTGCGTTAAGAGGAAGGGTAGGGAAGTGTGCCGGACTTGAGTAATACCCTTTTCGTGATACCTTTTCAGTATGACAACTTCAAGATTACATTCTCTGGATATTCGCCTGCTGCGCGCCTTTGCCGTGGTAGCGGAGGAAAATAACATCAGCCGGGCGGCGCAGCGGTTATTTATCTCGCAGCCGCCGCTGACCCGCCATATCCGCCATCTGGAAGCGCAGCTGGGGGTGACTCTGTTTCAGCGCCATAGCAAAGGCCTGATCCTGACCGACGCGGGTAGAGAGGTGCTGGAGATGATTCAGCCTCTGCTGGCGCTCCAGGAACGCACGCTGGCGGCATTGAGTGAGCTCGCGGCCCACTCGCCGCAGGCTCTACGTCTGGGCGTGACGACGGCCTTCGAACAGGGCATTTTCGCCGCCGTTGAGGCTGCGCTGAGCGAACATACCCGCGCGTTGCATATCACCCGCCACGCCTCACCGGCGCTGGCTCAGCAGGTACGCAAAGGCAAACTCGATGCGGCGCTGGTCGCGTTGCCGCTCAATACTGAAGGGCTGCACCTGCACCCATTGCCGTATCATGAGCCGCTCATTGCGGCATTACCGGCCTCCTGGCCGGAAGCCGCCAGGCCAGGGCTGACGTTAAGCGCGCTCAATCATCGGCCGCTGTTCTGGTTTAAACGCGAGCGTAATCCTGGTTTCTTTGACTACACGCGCCGCATTTTCGACCGGGCTGGCTATGCCCCGACGTATGTGGAAGAACCGGCCGAGCATGATGTGCTGCTGGCGCGTATTGCGCGCGGGGAAGGCATGATCCTGCTGCCGGCGTCCTTTTCCGCGATTCAGCGTCAGGGGGTGGCGTTCTGCCCGGTGGCTGAGGGCGACGCGATGCCGTTAAGCCTTGGGGTGATTTATCCGCCTCACCAGGCAGAGTCCGTGCAGCAATGGCTTTCTCTGCTGGATGGCATTCTGGCGACTGGCTAGTCTCAGGCTGACTCGCGAGCCACCTTATATTGCCCACCGAGCCGCTTCCTTTGCGTGGTCAGGTGATCGGAAGATGAACTTTTTTCAAGTAGGTGACCTATTCCTCACTCTTTACGCAGATTTTTCTATTGACGCCCGCGCGCTTTTCCGTCATTTTTACATCTGGACGTCTAAACGTATAGAAGTTCGCAATATAACAGCCATTACATGCGATTGATGAGGTAAGGTATGAGCTTTTTTCACGCCAATCAGCGGGAAGCCCTGAATCAGAGCCTGGCGGAAGTCCAGGGCCAGATTAATGTGTCTTTTGAATTCTTTCCGCCGCGCACCAGTGAAATGGAGCAAACCCTGTGGAAATCCATCGATCGCCTGAGCAGTCTGAAACCGAAGTTTGTTTCGGTAACCTATGGCGCGAACTCTGGCGAGCGCGATCGCACCCACAGCATCATCAAAGGCATTAAAGAGCGAACCGGTCTGGAAGCAGCGCCGCACCTGACCTGTATCGATGCCAGCCGCGATGAGTTGCGCACTATCGCTCAGGATTACTGGAACAACGGTATCCGCCATATCGTCGCCCTGCGCGGCGACCTGCCGCCGGGCAGCGGTAAACCGGATATGTACGCCGCCGATCTGGTGACGTTGCTGAAAGAGGTAGGCGATTTTGATATCTCTGTCGCCGCGTATCCGGAAGTGCATCCGGAGGCGAAAAGCGCGCAGGCGGATTTACTGAACCTGAAGCGCAAAGTAGAAGCAGGGGCCAACCGCGCGATCACCCAGTTCTTCTTCGATGTGGAAAGCTACCTGCGTTTTCGCGATCGCTGCGTCTCGGCAGGCATCGACGTGGAAATCATTCCCGGTATCCTGCCGGTCTCCAACTTTAAACAGGCGAAAAAGTTTGCGGATATGACCAACGTCCGTATCCCGGTGTGGATGTCAAAAATGTTCGAAGGGCTGGATAACGACGCCGAAACCCGTCAACTGGTGGGGGCGAATATCGCCATGGACATGGTGAAGATCTTAAGCCGGGAAGGGGTCAAGGATTTCCACTTCTACACCCTGAACCGCGCCGAGATGAGCTACGCTATCTGCCATACGCTGGGCGTACGCCCGGCCTGAGTTTTCATTAACGTTTAGTGCGATGGCGAAGCCGGTATTCGCCATCGCTTTTTTTTGCCCAAAACGCTGATACAGGTCAGGGGAGAGCAGAAGATAAAGCGCGTATAGTGCCAGCCTGATAATTGACAGGGATGGGTTATGCAATGGCAAGGAAGAGCGATCCACTGGCGTTTGGCGGTTTGGCGTTATTAACGCTGATCTGGAGCTTTAGCTGGATCGCGATGAAGCAAGTGACGAGCTATATCGGCGCTTTTGACTTCACGGCGCTGCGCTGTATTTTTGGCGCCGTGGTGCTATGGATAGTGATGTTGATCCGCGGTAAAGCGCTCAAGCCGACGCCTTTCGGCTACACCCTGGCGATCGCGTTATTGCAAACCTGTGGCATGGTCGGTCTGGCACAGTGGGCGCTAATGAGCGGTGGCGCCGGTAAAGTGGCGATCCTGAGTTATACCATGCCATTCTGGGTTGTGGTGATGGCCGCGTTATTCTTAGGTGAGCGCATGCGGCGATGGCAGTATATCGCCATCGGGGTGGCATGCGTGGGCCTGATACTCGTACTTCAGCCTTGGCAACTCGACTTTACTTCCCTGAAAAGCGCCTTGCTGGCGATCCTCTCCGGCGTGAGCTGGGGGGCAGGTGCGATCGTCGCGAAGCGTATGTATACCCGGTATCCGCAGGTTGATTTGCTGGCACTAACGACATGGCAGATGCTATATGCCGCCGTAGTAATGAGCGTAGTGGCCTGGCTCGTCCCGCAACGAGCGGTAGACTGGCAGCCCGACGTTTTCTGGGCCCTGGCTTACAGCGCAATCCTTGCAACGGCGCTGGCCTGGAGTCTGTGGCTTTTTGTACTGCGTAATTTACCGGCAAGTATAGCCGGTCTGAGTACGCTGGCCGTACCGGTCTGTGGCGTGCTATTTTCCTGGTGGCTACTACATGAAAATCCAGGAAAGGTGGAAGGTTGTGGCATTGCGTTGATAGTACTGGCGTTGGCGATGATCAGTATCAAGAGACGAGGGGCATAGCCTGCTCCGGCCTGCAGAGATGCATAAAAAACACCCGGCTGTCGCCGGGTGTTTTGCTCTGGTTTATTCCCATTCCTGCAGGAAGCGCTGACCATACTGGTCGGCCACCAGCAGCGCGGCGTAGACCTGGTCGGAATCAACGCCGCCCGGCATATTGTGAATGGTTTCGCCTTCAGCGCAGGCGGCTTCCGCCACCAGACGCATTTTGGTCGGGATATCACCTTTGATATCCAGCTGCGCCAGGGTGATCGGCAGCCCAACGCTGTGGCACAGCGCGGCGACGGTCTCTATTTCGTCCACCGGCGCATTTTCCAGCACCAGCTGCGTCAGGGTTCCGAACGCCACTTTTTCCCCGTGATAATAGTGATGGGCGTCAGGGATGGCCGTCATGCCGTTATGAATCGCGTGCGCCGCCGCGAGACCACCGCTTTCGAAACCCACGCCGCTCAGATAGGTGTTGGCTTCCACCACCCGCTCCAGCGCCGGGGTGACCACGTGCTGTTCGGCGGCCAGCATCGCTTTTTCACCCTCTTCGAGTAAGGTGTTGTAGCATAGCTCGGCCAGCGCCAGCGCCGCCTGGGTGCACTTCCCGCCCGCCATGGTGGTGGCGCCGCTACGGGAGCAGGCGCGGGCTTCGAACCAGGTAGCCAGCGCATCGCCAATCCCGGCGGCCAGCAGGCGGGCCGGCGCGCCGGCAACGATCTGCGTATCGACAATGACCATGTTGGGGTTGCGCGGCAGCATCAGGTAGCTGTCGAATTCCCCTTCGTCGGTGTATATCACCGACAGCGCGCTGCACGGCGCATCGGTGGAGGCGATGGTGGGGGCGATCGCCACCGGCACATTCATAAAGTGGGCCAGCGCTTTCGCGGTATCCAGGGTTTTGCCACCGCCGATCCCCAGCACGGCGGTGCACTTCGCGTTGCCGGCGATATCGCGTAGGCGGTTGATTTCATTATGCGAACACTCACCGCCAAACGGCGCGATTTCGGCCGCCAGGCCAGCGTCGGCCAGGCTTTTACGCAGCATCTCTTCCGCAAACCCCAGGACGAACTTATCACCGACCACCAGCCAGCGCTCGGCCAGCGGTTTCAGATAGTCGCCGAGGCGCTTGATGGCGCCTGCGCCCTGGATATATTTGCCTGGTGATTGAATAATGCGATCCATTTCGATTCCTCCTCGATGACCGTGACGCCGCCCGCAGGCGGCTCGCGGATCCGGTTACAGATTCAGCGTGCCAAAGGCGTTATTCCAGTCTTGTTCAAACTTCTCTATGGCTGACTCTACCGCAGGGGTGCCGAGCATTTGTTGCGCTACATCTAGTGGAAGGGTGATTGCTTCGCAGCCAGCCAGCAGACAATCCAGCGCCTGGCGTGGCGTTTTGAAGCTTGCCGCCAGAACTTTGCTCTCGGGCGCATGCATTTCCAGCAGGGATTGCAGCTCCTGCACCATGCGGATGCCGTCCCCGCCCTGGGCGTCGACGCGGTTAACGTAAGGCGCGACGTACTTTGCGCCGGCCAGCGCGGCCAGCAGGCCTTGCGAAGCGCTGTAGACGGCGGTGCCAAGGGTCGGGATGCCTTCTTTCTTCAGCAGTTTGATAGCGGCGAGCCCTTCGGCGGTGACCGGGATTTTGACCACAATGCCCGGCACGGCATTGCTCAGACGTTTGGCCTCTTCCACCATGCCCTGCGCGTCGCGGCTCATGGTCTGCGCGAAGAGGGTGCCCTCCGGACCGACGGCTTTTTGCAGGCGCGGCAGCACATCCCAGACCGGGACTTTACCGGCGGCGATAATGCTCGGGTTGGTGGTTACCCCGGCCAGCGGGAAGATGCGGGCCAGGCGTTCCACTTCGGCGACGTTGGCGGTATCCAGATAGAGTTCCATTGTGTTTTCCTCAATGCTTAATTCGGTGCTGTCGTTGAGGTAAGCATACGGCTTTCGTTCGAAGGATCGCCAGATGACAAATTTGCCAAAAACTGGATAAATGTACGCATCGTGATTAAGGATGATTTAGATCACATTTATCGGCGCTGGCTGGGATGGGAGGTTACTATAGCGCGCACAAAAGTCAGGTTTAACACACAAAAATCTAGTTTTTTACCGGGGATGCTTTTTCCGTCAGCTGGCTATGGTACTGGCGGCGGTATTCAGACGGCGAGCGTTCCGTAGTTTTGCGGAACAGGCGGCAGAAGTAGTTGCTGTCGGCGAAGCCGCAGGCGTGGGCGATGTCTTTCACTTTCATATCGTGGCCCTTCAGCAGCATACGGGCCTGTTCGAGACGAATATGGTTTAGATATTCATTGAAGCCCATTGGCCCACATTTCTGGAACAGATGGGAAAGATAGTTGGGAGAGAGGTAGAACGCCTGGGCCACCGATTCCCGGCTCAGCGGTTCCGCATAATGGATGTCCATATATTGGCGGATCGCTTCGAACAACGCCTGGCTGCGCGAGGAGGTTTGCGCCTGGCTGCCGAGAAGATCATGGCAGTGGCTGAGCAGGCTGACGACGATGCTGCGGGCGGTTTGCTGCTCCTGCGGTTGCATCCGGAGTTCATTGAGCGCCTGCAGCAGAAATGATCCGACGCGCGGCCCGCGGCGCAGCGCCTGCCGCTTGTCGACAACAGTTATCGCCTTGCCATTCCAGTGCTGCAGCGAGCACTCCAGCTGCTGCTTAGCGAACAGGATGCTTAACAGCAGGCAGGGCGCTTGCCACTGCGGGCAGTTCCAGCTATCGCCAGGGATATAGAGCACGTCATGGGCCTCAAGGAGCGGGGCGTTATCGCCGAGGGCCTGGTCGGGCAACTGCCCATCGAGGAGGATATTCAGACGGGGAAAATCCACCTGCACCGCTGGTGCAGCAGGCGAGCGCGTCTCGCCGGCGAAATAAACCCGGCCGAGGCTGGTCTGCTTTTTTAGCAATGCATCAATAAGCTGATTGATATCGTTGTCCATCATTCTTCCGTTCAGCGCATCACCCTTTTCATCATACCGGACATTATTCCAGCGGTAAAAGCGCTTGCCTGTCGCTCTTGCCTCCCGGATAAGATATGTTATATCGTAACAATTTGTCGCCATTGATAGCAAACTCAGGAGAGAGTAATGACCAGAAAGATCCCCCTGCTGGCCTTAGGATTCGGCATGGCTTTAGCCAGCGCCCAGGCGTTCGCCCACGGCAACCATAGCCATGGCCCGGCGTTAACCGAAGTGGAGCGTCAGGCCAGCGAAGGCATTTTTGCGGATAAAGATGTGCAGGACCGCGCGCTGAGCGACTGGGAGGGCGTCTGGCAGTCGGTGAACCCGTATCTGCTCAACGGCGATCTCGATCCGGTGCTGGAGCAGAAGGCGAAAAAGCCCGGCGGCAAGAGCGTGGAGGAGTATCGCGCCTATTATAAGAAGGGCTACGCCACCGATGTGGAGCAGATTGGCATTGAAGATGACGTGATTGAGTTCCACGTTGGCCAGACCGTCAATAGCTGCAAATACCGCTATTCAGGCTATAAAATTCTGCATTACGCCTCCGGTAAGAAGGGCGTGCGTTATCTGTTCGAGTGCCAGCAGGGCGATGCCAAAGCGCCGAAATTTGTGCAATTCAGCGACCATATCATTGGCCCGCGTAAATCACAGCATTTCCATATTTTCATGGGCAATGAATCACAGGAGGCGTTGCTGAAAGAGATGGATAACTGGCCGACCTATTATCCGTATGCGCTGCATAAAGAACAGATCGTTGATGAGATGCTGCACCACTAGAACGGGCGGAAAACCCCCGGCCGGGCGGCCGGGGAGAGATAGATTAACCGGTGTTACGCATACCGGCGGCGACGCCGGCGATGGTGACCATCAGCGCTTGTTCAACGCGCGGATCCGGGTCCTTGCCCTCTTCTTCAGCCTGGCGTGAACGGTGCAGCAGTTCCGCCTGCAGGACGTTCAGCGGGTCGGTATAGATATTACGCAGCTGGATAGACTCGGCGATCCACGGCAGGTCGGCCATCAGATGGGAGTCGTTGGCGATGGCCAGCACGACGTTGATATCGGCAGCCAGCAGCTTGCGCAGCTCGGAACCCAGCGCCCACAGCTCCGGCTTCACCAGGCGCTGATCGTAGTACTCCGCCAGCCACAGGTCGGCCTTCGAGTAAACCATCTCCAGCATGCCGAGGCGGGTAGAGAAGAACGGCCAGTCGCGACACATGGCTTCCAGTTCACTCTGTTTTCCACCTTCGACCACCTTCTGCAGCGCAGCGCCAGCGCCCAGCCAGGCCGGCAGCATCAGGCGGTTCTGGGTCCAGGCGAAGATCCACGGAATGGCGCGCAGCGATTCGACGCCGCCGGTTGGACGACGTTTTGCCGGACGCGAACCCAGCGGCAGTTTGCCCAGCTCCTGCTCCGGGGTCGCAGAGCGGAAGTAAGGGACGAAATCTTTGTTTTCACGCACGTAGCCGCGATACATCTTGCACGACACGTCGGACAGCTCGGCCATGATGTCGCGCCATTCTGCTTTCGGCTCCGGCGGCGGCAGCAGGTTGGCTTCCAGAATGGCGCTGGTATACAGCGACAGGCTGCTGATGGTGACTTCCGGCAGGCCGTACTTAAAGCGGATCATCTCGCCCTGCTCGGTAACGCGCAGGCCGCCTTTCAGGCTTCCCGGCGGCTGCGAGAGCAGCGCGGCGTGGGCCGGCGCGCCGCCGCGGCCGATAGAGCCGCCGCGACCGTGGAACAGCGTCAGTTCAATCCCGGCTTTTTCGCAGGTTTTGATCAGCGCGTCCTGCGCCTGGTACTGCGCCCAAGAGGCGGCCATCACGCCGGCATCTTTAGCGGAGTCAGAGTAGCCGATCATGACCATCTGCTTGCCCTGGATAAAGCCGCGGTACCAGTCGATATTCAGCAGCTGGGTCATGACGTCGTTGGCGTTGTTGAGGTCATCCAGCGTTTCGAACAGCGGGGCCACCGGCAGAGCAAAGCCAATCCCGGCTTCTTTCAGCAGGAGATGAACCGCCAGCACATCGGACGGCGTTTTCGCCATCGAGATCACGTAGGCGGCGATCGATCCGCGCGGCGCCTCGGCGATCACCTTGCAGGTGTCGAGAACTTCACGCGTCTCTTCGCTTGGCTCCCACTGGCGCGGCAGCAGCGGACGTTTGGAATTCAGTTCGCGGATCAGGAAAGCCTGTTTGTCGGCTTCCGACCAGCTTTCGTAGTCGCCGATCCCGAGGTAACGGGTCATTTCACCCAGCGCTTCGGTATGGCGGGTGCTTTCCTGACGAATATCAATACGCACCAGCGGTACGCCGAAAGACTTCACGCGGCGCAGGGTGTCGAGCAGCTCGCCGTTGGCGATAATGCCCATGCCGCAGGCCTGCAGCGATTTATAGCAGGCGTACAGCGGCTCCCATAGCTGCTCGTTCTGAGTGATCAGTCCCGCCGGTTTCGGCAGCTTCTGACCTTTCAGACGCGCTTCCAGCCAGGCCTGGGTCTCCATCAGTTGAGAGCGCAGTTTTTTCATCAGATAACGGTAAGGTTCCTGAGCGCCCTCGGCGCCAGCCAGGGCGCGCAGCTCGTCGGTACACTCCACCATCGACAGCTCGGAGATCAGCACCTGCACGTCTTTGAGGAACAGGTCGGTCGCTTTCCAGCGGCTGAGCAGCAGCACGTGGCGGGTGATGTCGGCAGTCACGTTCGGGTTGCCGTCGCGGTCGCCGCCCATCCACGAGGTGAAACGCACCGGGACGAAGTCCACCGGCAGCTGATAGCCAAGGTTGGCTTCCAGCTGTTCGTTCAGCTCGCGCAGATAGTTAGGCACCCCTTCCCACAGGCTGTTTTCCACCACCGCGAAGCCCCATTTGGCTTCATCGACCGGGGAAGGGCGGTGCTTACGAATTTCATCGGTATGCCACGACTGGGCGATCAGCTGGCGCAGACGGCGCATTAGCTGATGGTGCTCGTAGTCAGCGATATCTTTGTTGTCCAACTGCTTAAGGCAGTTGTTCACTTCCACCATTTTATGGATCAGCGTCCGGCGGGTGATCTCGGTCGGGTGGGCGGTTAACACCAGCTCCAGAGACAGCGATTCCACCGCTTGTTTGATGGTCTCTTCGTTGAGATTGGGTTGGTCTTTGAGCTTTCTCAGGGTACGCGCAATGACTTCCGGATTGCTGGCCGCTTCGCCATTGGCCGAAATGCTGTGGTACTGCTCAGCGGTGTTGGCCAGATTCAGAAACTGGCTGAAGGCACGGGCCACCGGCAGCAGTTCGTCGTTTGACAAATTCTGCAGCGTGGTCAGCAGCTCCTGGCGGTTAGCTTCGTTGCCGGCGCGTGAAGATTTGGACAACTTACGGATAGTTTCGACACGATCAAGAATATTTTCTCCCAATGCATCCTTGATGGTATCGCCCAGCACCTTGCCGAGCATACTGACATTACTACGCAATGCGGAATATTGTTCGTTCATGTTACCCCAGACACCCCATCTCATTTTATTTTGTTATATCCGCTGCGCTGGAACGTGAGCAACGGATAAGCAACCCGTCTTTTATAAAGCCACGTAAATACCCCCACGTCAATTACTGCGAAATCGCTTCAGCAAACGAGTAAATCGCCGTAATTTGCGAAATTTAATTCAGGGAGCGCTGGATAAGTATCGCTTATGGAAATGTGACGATCGTCACCGTTCCGCCCCGGGAGAACGGGGCGGAAAAAGAGGGCGATTTTAGTGCCAGCAGAAGTGATGAACCACCTGGCTAATCAGCTCCCGGGTCGGCTTGATAAAGCGCGTCTCCAGATACTCGTCAGGCTGATGGGCCTGATTGATGGAGCCCGGGCCGAGAACCAGCGTCGGACACA
>NZ_JAGRQY010000132.1:0-23197 GCF_018223905.1 Klebsiella sp. 28 | reverse complement strand
GACGGGCAACGCGGCATACTCCCGCACCCTGGCTGTTGTTATTCTTTTCATGCTGGCGCCGTCCGGTAAGCTCATCACAAAGGGGAATTACTGCTGGGCGTAATCGCTGACGCCGCCGTAGTCGTTAATCGCCCGCCATTTGACGGTGCCGTGCCCGCTCACCGGCCACGTTTTCTCGCCAAAGGGGGCCACCATGCCAGGCTCGTCGATTGCCTTCCCGCCCACCTCGACGGCGTAAAAAGAGACAAAATAGGGAGTGGGGTTGGCCACCGTCAGATGACCGCCGGACTGGCTAAACTTCAGCTGCTGCCAGGCTTTAGCCGGGTCGCCCGCCAGGCCGTTGGGGCGATAAAAGATTTTGAATTTCGACTTAATATTGACCTGCAGCTTGTTCACCTCGCCCTTGGGCGTCGGGGCGATACTTTTGACGTTCAGCCAGTAGACCGATTCACGGTCGCTGGGCAGCGAGGCGCCAATAAAGTTAATCCGCAGGACGTTATTTTGCTCCGGATCGAGACGGAATAAGGGCGGCGTAACAATAAAGGGCACCTTGGCCTTATCGTTTTCCGCATAATTTTCCACCCACGACTGCACCAGATAGGGCGTATGGGTATCGGCATTAGTGACTGAAATAGCGGCTTCACGCTTCCCTTCCTGATAAATCACACGGGTTCCACCCATGACAATACCGGCCTGCGCTGCCGTGGAGCACAGCAGAAAGGCCGCAACGGCAATTATTTTCTTCATCATGACTTACCATCAGGTAAAGGTTGAACAGACTATAAAATAAAGCAGGGAATATCAGAGCCAGTACCCGTCGGGATAATTAGCAAAAACAACTATACCGTCACGAATATAGTTCGTGACTTTATGACAATTATCACTTTAGCTATCTGCAATTAATCAGGACGCAGTGGACTGACTCTGAATAGCGCGCAATATGATTAGTTATAAATCATATTGAAATTAGCCGTACCGTTGGCATCGCCAGCCGTCACCGCACCGGTGGAGATATAGTCGGCGAAAAACTCGAGGTCGGCAGTGCCGGTGCCGGCAGTCGCGCCCGCAACGACATTTTTGGCTTTCGACACTTTGCCGAGGCTGACCGCCGTAGACTTGTCATCTTCATACAGCTTGATCGCCACGCCAGCGGCGCCGCCGGTGGTCGCCAACAGCGTGTTATCAGACTGATCGCGCGCGCCGTCAAACAGCACCGCAACATTTGTCACGCTGGCAGGGCAATCTTTTACTTTGATATGGAAAGGCGTTTTGGTGGTTTCAAAACCTGTGCTGGTAAAATAGGTGCTGGCCCATTTGCCCAGATCAACCTTCTGGCCATTAGAACTACTATCGACGTTGCAAGAGCTGTCGGTGATTGACCCATTGAAGATGACCTGCCCGCCGGCGCCTTCCGAACTGGTGCCCGAGTCAGGATTGATAGTGTTGGCCGCGGTAGCCTGCAAGGCTACGCCAGAAAGCAGCGCTCCTATGAGGATGGTTATAAAGCGAGGTTGTTTTTTCATTATTTATCTCATCGTTAACGAACATATTTTCCATCATCGACAATAGCCCTAAAGCTATCACGAAACGGCTCGTCAGCTCCTCCCTGTAAATGTACGTTGCGTTCCTTCCGCAGGATATTAGGCACATCCCCCTCTACTCTGCATTATTTCGCCAATAGATGGCCATGAATAACAAACAGAAGAAAAAAGAGTTATTTTGATGTGCGAAATAAATATATTACCCGAAGTATCAAAAGGCAACCCGGGAAGATGTTAACTATAAGTTAATAGCTATGTTCGCCATATATTTAATTTTTGAAATGGCTTTTCAATGTTAATTTACATATCTATACAAAAGAAATTCAAATACCTTTAAACAACAACAGATCAATTCAATTAACAAATTTAAAGACAATTATTCAAAAATTCGTCTTGTTTTATTGTGCGCTCGTCAGAGCGTACACAAAAATTAGGAATTTTCCTGGTATCAATATTCATAATTTCTACACAAACGACGCCAGGGTGCGCCACCTCCACCCGCTAATCCCTTATTATGGAAGTGTTTTTATTTTCAAGTGAAAGCCAATACATAAGTGACATAAATACATGGGCGCTGCCGCCGGCAAAATAGCCACCCTCTTCGAATGGTTATTTTGAAGTTAAAAAAAATCCGCAACCCGAATGGATTGCGGACTGAGGATCGGTCAGAAATGAGATGGACTTCAGAACAGGCCCAGCGGCGCGGTGCCGTAGCTCACCAGCAGGTTTTTGGTTTGCTGATAGGCATCCAGCGCCATCTTGTGCGTTTCCCGCCCGACGCCGGACTGTTTATAGCCGCCGAACGCCGCATGCGCCGGGTAGACATGATAGCAGTTGGTCCACACGCGACCGGCTTTAATGCCGCGACCCATGCGATAGGCGAGGTTGGTATCCCGCGTCCACACCCCGGCGCCGAGACCAAACTGGGTCTCATTGGCGATAGCCAGCGCTTCCGCTTCGTCCTTAAAGGTGGTCACCCCGATCACCGGCCCAAAGATCTCCTCCTGGAAGGAGCGCATATCGTTGCGACCTTTAATCAGCGTAGGCTGAATATAAAAGCCATTATCCAGCGCCGGCGCGATAGCCGCCCGCTCGCCGCCGGTCAGAATTTGCCCACCCTCTTCCCGGGCAATCTGAATATAGGAGAGGATCTTGTCGAACTGCTGGCGGGAAGCCTGAGCGCCGATCATAGTGTCGGTATCTAACGGATCGCCGCGGCGGATCTGCGCCACCTTCTCCATTACCCGTGCCATAAAGGGCTCATAGATGGATTCATGGATCAGCGCCCGCGACGGGCAGGTACAGACCTCACCCTGGTTGAAGAAGCCGAGCACCAGCCCCTCCACCGCCTTCTCAATAAATTCCTCTTCTCCGTCCATCACGTCGGCGAAGTAGATGTTGGGCGATTTCCCCCCCAGCTCGACGGTGCAGGGGATAATATTTTCCGCCGCGCAGGCGAGAATATGCCGCCCGACCGGCGTGGAGCCGGTAAACGCCAGCTTGGCGATACGCTTGCTGGTGGCCAGCGCCTCGCCCGCCTCTTTGCCGAAACCCTGCACCACGTTAAGCACCCCGGCCGGGAACAGATCGCCGATCAGCTCCAGCAGCAGGGTAATGCTTAGCGGCGTCTGTTCCGCCGGCTTGAGCACCACGCAGTTCCCCGCCGCCAGGGCCGGGGCCAGCTTCCACGCGGCCATCAGCAGCGGGAAGTTCCACGGGATAATCTGTCCGACCACCCCCAGCGGTTCATGGAAATGATAGGCCACCGTGGTTTCGTCAATTTCGGCGGTACTACCCTCCTGGGCGCGCAGGCAGCCGGCGAAGTAGCGAAAATGGTCGACCGCCAGCGGCAGGTCGGCGTTAAGCGTTTCGCGGATCGGTTTCCCATTGTCCCAGCTCTCCGCCACCGCCAGATATTCCAGATGCTGTTCAATACGATCGGCGACCTGCAGCAGCAGCCTGGAGCGCTGTTGCACTGAGGTTTTACCCCACGCCGGCGCCGCGCGATGGGCGGCGTCGAGGGCGAAGTCAATGTCTCTGGCATCCGAGCGGGGAAACTGCGCAATGTTGCTGCCGTCGACCGGCGAAGTATTCATAAAGAATTCACCGCTCAGCGGCTCGACAAATCTACCGTCAATGAAGTTGCCGTAAGCCGATTTAAATGAAACCACGGCGCCGGGCTGGCCAGGATGTGCATAACGCATCGCAAATCTCCTTCTGTAGGGTTGAGACGCAGCGGCATATTGATTTTTTAAATTTGCCGCCGAACGCTTCTCACTTTGCAGGGGTTATGCCAGTTTTTTATTTTCTTTAAATATTTTTATTTATTAATACGTTGCCTTCACTAACCGAGCAGATGGTCAGCCACTGTCGCACGGGTTTCCACTTATGTGTTGCAAATCGCAACACCAAATAAACCAAATGGCTACAATATTGCAACACAGCAACATCGACCCAGAGGTGCCCTGTGGCAGGCAATCCCTTTCTTCTCGCACCAGAGGTTAATGCGAATCCCCTGCTGAGCGATTCGTGGTCTCGCTGCCAGCGCTACGGGCTGGATCCCGCCACCGAGGATTTTCCCCGCCTCGGCGCCGGCGAGCTGGCGGACCGGCTCGCCAGCCACCGCGGCCTGCAGCAGCTGGCGCAGCCGGTGGTGGAAGCCCTGTCGCGCCAGGTCGCAGACCTGCAGTCGGTGGTGATCCTTTCCGACCCCGACGGTCTGGTGCTGCATACTCTCGGCGATACCCAGGCGCTGCAAAAGGCCCAGCGCGTGGCGCTGGCTCCCGGCAATCTGTGGAGTGAAAGCGGGCGCGGGACCAACGCCATCGGCACCGCGCTGGCGATTGACGATGGCTGCGAGATCGATGGCCGTCAGCACTTTCTTACCCGCAACCAGAATCTGTACTGCGCGGCGATGCCGCTCCAGCGACCGGACGGAAGCATCGCCGGGGTGCTGGATATCTCCGGCCCGGCGAATTTTCCCCACCAGCACACCTTTGGCTGGGTAAAAGCGGCGGCAAAGCAAATTGAATATCTGTGGGTGAAACAGAGTCTGCATCCTGAGCAGTGGCTGATGAGCCTGCACCGGCAGGTGGACAAACTCGACAGCGTCGAGGAGCTGCTGCTGGTCTTTTCCGACAACGTCCTCACCGCCGGCAACCGGCTGGCGATGCGCGAGTTCGGCCTGAGCGCGGCGCAGTTTGGCCAGCTCACCTTTGCCTCGCTTTTTCCGACGCTGACGCAAACGGCGGTCAGCGTCCCGCTGCCGCTGACCACGCCGCAGGGCCGCTACCACTATCGCCTGCGGGCGCCCACCCGCCGCCGGGTGGCGGTAAGCGCCCCGCCGGCCATGCATCTCCCCTTTACCAGCCCGCGCGAAGGCGAAAAGCTGCTGCGGCTGCTCAACGCCGGCATCGCCCTGTGCATTGAAGGAGAAACCGGCAGCGGCAAAGAGTATGTCAGCCGCACGTTGCACCGGCACAGCCGCTGGCGCAGCGGTAAATTTGTCGCCATTAACTGCGCCGCCATTCCGGAATCGCTGATCGAATCCGAGCTCTTCGGCTACCAGCCGGGGGCGTTTACCGGCGCCAGCAAAAATGGCTATATCGGTAAAATCCGCGAGGCTGACGGCGGGGTGCTGTTTCTTGATGAGATCGGCGATATGCCGCTGGCGCTGCAGACCCGCCTCCTGCGCGTCCTGCAGGAGAAAGAGGTCGCTCCGCTGGGCGCCAGCCGCAGCGTGCCGGTGAATTTCGCCTTGATCTGCGCCACCCACCGCAACCTGACCCAGCGGGTCAGCGCCGGAGAATTCCGTGAAGATCTGCTGTGGCGCCTGCGGGAATACGCCCTGGCGCTGCCTCCGCTGCGCGAGTGGCCGGCGCTGGAAACCTTTATCGCCACCCTGTGGCACGACCTGGGCGGTGCTTCACGCCGGGTGACGCTTTCAAACGCGCTGCTGGTTCACCTCAGCCAGCTGCCGTGGCCGGGAAACGTACGCCAGTTGCAGAGCGTCCTGAAGGTAATGCTGGCTCTCGCCGATGAGGGCGACACGCTGACGCCCGACGCGCTGCCGGAGGCGTATCGCGCCGCGCCTGCGCCGTTGCCGCGCGGGGGATTGCAGGCCCATGATGAGCAGTTGATTGTCGATACCCTGGCCAGGGTCAACGGCAACGTCAGCCGGGCGGCGCAGATACTGGGTATCGCCCGCAGCACGTTGTACCGCCGCGCCGCCCGTGCCGGACGGCCTCGTCGCTGAGGCTATGGCGTAAAGCGCGCCGGTAGCTTGCACACTGTCGGAAAACCTCCGCCGCCATAGATGGCGGTTATTTCTCTCTGCGCTAACCATGTGTTGCGGTAAGAGGCAGCCCTTCCCGCAGGGCATCGATCGCCGCCCGCGTTTTTTGCGGCAGCCACGGCCCCTCCGGCCATACCGCGTGGATGGCGAAACGCACCTGAGCGCTGGACGCCAACACCTGCTGCAATGTCCCATCGGCAAGCGCCTGCGCCACCAGCCAGTCCGGCAGCCAGGCGATGCCCATCCCCTGCTGCACTGCCGCCGCGATGGCGGCAAAATCATCCTGTATCAGCCACGTCTGCGGACTGAAGCGCACTTCGCCCTGCTGCGGGTCATACAGTTGCCATTTTTGCAGCTGGCCGTTGTGCAGATAGCCGAGGGTACGGTGCTCGTTCAACCCGGCAATAGTCTGCGGCGCTGGCTGCTGGCGCAGGTACTCCGCCGCCGCGCACAGCACCATACCATGCTCTCCCAGCGCCCGGGCCCGCAGCGACCCGGTATCGGCCAGGCTCCCGATACGCACCGCAAGATCAAACCCCTCCTCCAGCAGATTGACCTGCCGGTCGCTGTAGTGGAGCTCGAGCTTCAGTAACGGATAGCGCTGGCTGAGGCGGAACAGCAGCGGTGCCACGCAGCGCTGGCCAAACAGCACCGGCAGCGACACCCGCAGCCGCCCCTGCACCTCATCTTTGCCGCGCAGCAGCGTCTCTTCGGCCTCGCGGATGCGCTCCAGCGCTTCCCGGCACTGGAGATAGAATTGCTCCCCCTCTTCCGTCAGCAGTTGCCGTCGGGTGGTACGCTGGAATAACGCCACGCCGAGACGCGCTTCCAGCCGGGCAATGGTTTTTCCCACCGCCGAACGCGTCACATGGAGGATCGCCGCCGCGCTGGCAAAGTTGCCGCTCTCGACCACGGTGACAAATACCGGGATCGCATTCAGATCGTCGCGCACAGATTGGTTCCTTACGGGATACAATAGGGAAAAATAATGTCACTCCTGCGACAAAAAAGACAGTGTTAGTCTTTGCTTCTATCTTTCATTTGAGGCACTAATCATGGCTAACGTTCTGGTTTTAAAATCCAGCATTAATGGCGAAACATCCCTGACCAATCAGTTGATTAACGAATTTCTCGCGGCGCGCCAGGCGGCGGGACACGGCGATCGGCTCACCGAACACGATCTCAGCGCCATGGCGCTGCCAACGCTGGATCGCCCCCTGTTCGCTGCCCTGCGCGGGGCAGTGGATCCGCAGCCTGCTATCCGCGAGGCGGTCGCCCTCTCCGACCAGCTTATCGCCGAGTTAAAGGCCAGCGACCTGCTGGTGATCGGCGCGCCGATGTATAACCTCAACGTCCCGACCGATCTAAAAAAATGGTTCGACCTCGTGGCGCGGGCGCGGGAAACCTTTCGCTACACCGAGAGCTGGCCGCAGGGGCTGGTGGAGGGCGTCCGGGCGGTGGTCGTCAGCAGCCGCGGCGGTATTCACCAGGGAGAAACTACCGATGCCGTCACGCCCTATCTGCGCGCGGTACTGGGGCTGATGGGGATCCAGGAGGTGGAATTTATCTATGCCGAAGGGCTGGACAATCGCCCGCATGGTCGCGACGCCGGGATCGCCAGCGCCCGGGCGCAGATTGCCCGCCTCGCCGTTCCGGCCTGAGTCGTGGAGAAATTGTGCTGGCGCTGGCGGCCTTTTTATTTTAGAGTTATCTAAATTTAGACAAAGCTAAAATAAATGACCACACCTGAAGACCTGCAGGCCCGCGCCGGAGAAGCCGCCGCGCTGATGAAAGCGATGAGCAATCCTCACCGATTGCTGATCCTGTGCATGCTGTGCGATGCGCCCAGGGCCAGCGCCGGCGAACTCGCCCGGGCTACAGGGCTGAGCCCCTCCGCCACCTCGCAACACCTCGCGCGGATGCGTGACGAGGGGCTGATCGACAGCGAGCGCGACGCCCAGCGTATCCACTATTTCATTACTCACCCTGCGGTACAGCAGGTGATCAATACGCTGAAAACGCTCTATTGCCCGTGAGGATCCTATGACCATCGCCACCTTAACTCCCGCCGAGGCCCAGGCGCAGATTGCCCAGGGCGCCAGACTGATTGATATCCGCGATGCGGATGAATATGCGCGCGAACATATCCCCGATGCCGAGCTGGTGCCGCTCGCCACTCTGACCAGCGGTGCGCCCCTCAATGCCCGGGCCGGAGAGACGGTCATCTTTCACTGCCAGGCGGGTTCCCGGACGCAGAATAATGCGATTCGTCTGGCCGCGGCCGCCGCGCCGGCGCAGACCTGCCTGCTGGCAGGAGGAATTCAGGCGTGGAAAGCCGCGGGGTTGCCGGTAGTGGAAGATTCATCGCAGCCGCTGCCGCTGATGCGCCAGGTGCAAATTGCCGCTGGCGTCCTGATTTTACTGGGGGTGCTGCTGGGCTATACCGTTAACGGCGGCTTTTTCCTGCTCAGCGGCGCGGTCGGCGCCGGGCTCACCTTCGCCGGCGTAACCGGCTTTTGCGGCATGGCGCGTCTGCTGGCGACCATGCCGTGGAACCGGCGCCAGGGGGTTAAAACGCGCTCCAGATAAGCCAGGCAATGCCGCCGAAGAGCAGCCATTTGACGATGTAATAGACCGTCTTATTCCATTTTTTCAACCGCTTACCAACAATACGGATCTGGTAAATATAGCGAAACGCCCGGTTAATCCCGCCGGTGCGATCGCCGATATCGTTGGGCGCCGAAGCGGCGCTCATCAGATGGCGTCCCAGCCAGTGGTTAACTTTCTGCGCCCAGCGGTAGCGCATCGGCCGTTCAATATCGCAGAACAGAATCAGGCGATTCTCACCACTGGTATTTTCCGCATAGTGGATATAGGTCTCATCAAACAGCACGCCTTCTCCATCGCGCCAGCTGTAACGCTGGCCATCCACCTCGATAAAGCAGCGGTCATCGTTCGGCGTTGCCAGGCCCAGATGAAAGCGTAGCGAGCCGGCGTAGGGGTCACGATGGCGCGGCAGACGGCTACCGTCCGGCAGAGTGGCGAACATAGCCGCTTTCACCGACGGGATATCGCGCAGCAGCGCGGTAGTTTGCGGACAGAGCTGGCTGGCGGAAGGATGGGCATCCTCATACCATTTCAGATAAAAGCGTTTCCAGCCGGTTTTGAAAAATGAGTTAAACCCGGCATCGTTATATTTATCGGCCGCTTTAATCTGCTCCAGCTGCTGAAGGTGGAGACCTTCGTCGCGAATAACCTGCCAGTTTTGCTGCAATATCGCCAGCTCGGGAAACATCTCCGGCCGCAGATAAGGCGTATTCGGCACGCGGGAAAATAAATACATAAATCCATTCAGCGGCGCGGTAAATGTGGAATGGTCGGAGAGCTGCCGCCAGAAACGATAGCGCACCCGTCCGCGGTAATGGACATACAGTACAGCAATAACAATGATCAACAGAATGATATACTTCATGGTGTCTTTCCTGACCTGATTGGTGGTAACCCTACCCTCGCCGTCCCCCTTTCTCAGCAGCGGTATGGCGCCAGCAAAACATTAACAATGTTAATACATATAACTCCAAATTGTTTTAACAAAAAACAGCACGCCCGGTGTTCAGTGAGCGGGCGTTGAGCTATGGTTTAGGTTTATCCATGGTGTTAACAGTGAGGAGTGAATTATGTTTGCTGTCGGCGATCAGGTACAACCCCGAGCGGGCGGACCAAAACTGAAAGTGGTGGAAGTGCAAGGGGAGCAACTGGTGGTGGTTCAGGCCGCACAGGAGCAGGGAGAGCGCTATTCGCTGAAGTCGGACGAGGTCACGCCGTATCAGGAAGAGGGAGACTTCGGCGTCTGCTAAAGCCCCTCGCTTAAAGTTGTAAGGCCAGGCCGCTGGGTCTCTCACCACCGGCCTGGCGCTGGCCCGAAGGCGTTAAATTAAAAAGCTATCCAGCGATTTACCCTGGGCGACAGCCTCGGCAATCGGCTTCGGCATTCTTCCCTGTCCGGTCCAGGTTTTCTCTGCGCCAGTATGATCGGTATAACGATATTTCGCCGGGCGCGGTTGACGCTTTTTGCCTCCCGCCTTAGGCGGCTGAATATCGGCCACCAGCTCGTCAGGAGAAATACCGTCGGCGCGCATCAGCTCAAGCCAGGTATTCACTTTCTCCTGATATTCAGCCTGCTGCTGAGCTGCCTGCTGCTGTTGCGTACGTTTTTCTTCAGTGACGATCCTGAGCTTTTCCAGCATTTCTTCAAGCACGTCAATGGAGAATTCACGGGACAGGGCACGCAGTGAACGGATATTATTCAGTTTGTGTAACATTGAAGACATAAAATTAAAAAATTCCAAATAGCAAATTAAAAGATACAACGCGGCAAGTGTAATAGAAACGTTTATTTATTTCCAGCCTTCGGTTGTCCAGATAAATATATAAGGTGGATATTAGCGGTTATCCCCTGAAGCTATATTGGCAAATACCTGAGCCTTTTTCATAAGCACAGGCAAAAAAGAGAGTGAATAAATAAAAAAGGCAGAATGACGGGAAAAACCACCGTTCTCGCCAGGAATATTAGCTTTATGGTCAGCGGGTTACCTGCTGTTCATACGCGGCCGCACTGATACATACCTTTGGCCACAGTGAATAGTTAATCAGAAAATGGGAATAAAACAACAATTCGCAATTCAGAATTTTTCACCATAAAAACGCGACTTACGGCATAAAAAATCCTAAAAGAGAGCGGAATCACACACTCGCGTGATGTTGCGCCATGGTTGGCTATCAGGCGCCGTTCCCTCGGCCAGTCTCGATTTCGCAATCAAGAGTAACACATTGATAAATATTGATATTTTCAAAAACAGGAATAAAAGTAGCGTAACGAACAAAAAACAAACCAGCGCAGAGTATTTTATCGACAAAAAGGCGATAAATAAAAATTTATAGCTAGTTGCCACTTTTAATGCAGAGATATACTCTACGCACATCAAAACAGGCAGCCCAAAAACGCTATACCAACGCGCATTTTTCGGCGTTAATGACTTCATTTTCGAGGAGCACTCCGATGTTCTCTGCGCACTCCCGCTTGCGGCATGCGGTTGCAGACACCTTTGCGATGGTGGTTTACTGCACCGTCGTCAACATGATGATCGAAATTTTTCTCTCTGGTATGACGTTTGAGCAGTCGTTATCGTCGCGTCTGGTGGCGATCCCGGTCAACATTATTATTGCCGTACCCTATGGGATTTATCGCGATTTCGCCATGCGTCAGGCCCGGCGCATCAGCCCGGCCAGGTGGATGAAAAATATGGCCGACGTGCTGGCCTACGTCACCTTTCAGTCGCCGGTGTATGTCGCTATTCTGTGGAGCGTGGGTGCTGACTGGCACCAGATTGTCGCCGCGGTGAGCTCGAACCTGGCGGTATCGATGATGATGGGCGCCGCCTACGGTTACTTCCTCGACTATTGCCGCCGCCTGTTCCGCGTGGCGCCCTATCAGCAGGCGAAAGCCTGACCAACGCGTTAGCAGCGACTGGCTCTGCCAGTCGCCCCTTCCCACCAGCCCGCCTCGCCTGGATCCTTAAATGCCTATCGCCGTATTAATTCGTCGACATTGCCGGCTGGGCTTCGCCAAATAGCCCATTCAGAAAACGCTCAAGCGCCATGCGTGAGCTAAATCCATGCGGAATACCATAATGTTGTTGCGCATCCCCGGCTAAATACAGCGGAAACTGTTCATAATGATCACAGGTTTTGATATCTGAAGCCGGTTCGGCCAGCATATTGCTGCGCTCTTTTAACGCCGGATGAATAACTAACGCTGTTCGCCCCATGCGCGCTTCGCGGTTCACATAAACATAATTATCGCCGCGGCGATAGCCGTACGCTTTTTGCGTCACAACATCCATGGTGAAGCCGGCTTTTTCAAGAACACGCGCCACCTCATCGGGTCTTAAATACATACTGATTCCTCGTTATCTTTTACCGCACATTGACCTTACCTTATTCATTAAGGACAGTGCTTTCGGAAAATTCCAGAAACCACAACAGTAAGCATAATTCAAAATCTTGTCCTACACTTACTCACTCGATGGAATTAAGGGAGATAACGATGGCTAACCATGTGAACCGCAACAATTTTGACGAGAACGCCGAAGATATTCATAACGATGTCAGCCAATTAGCGGATACGCTGGAAGAGGTGCTGAAATCATGGGGCAGTGACGCCAAAGAGGAAGCGGAAGCGGCGCGTGTCAAAGCGCAGTCGCTGTTAAAAGAGACTCGTGCCCGCCTTAATGGCCACAACCGGGTGCAGCAGGCGGCGCTGGATGCGCGCCAGGCAGCGTGCGATGCGCTGGGCTGTGCCGATACCTACGTGCGCAATAAACCGTGGCACAGTGTGGGCGCCGCCGCCGCCGTCGGGGTATTTATTGGCGTATTGCTCAATTTACGTCGATAATAGCTTAAGCGTCGGCTGCCGCCGCGCGATTGGCGCGCGGTAGCCCGCGAGTTTTACGGAAGGCAATGAAGATAACAAATACGCGTCAGCCCCTGCGCGCCTCTGGCCGCAGGGGTTTTTCTGCTTCCCCTACTTAAGCGCCATCAAATCGCGATCGCCTCTCTCAGCCGTCGGGCAAGTCCGTCAGCCATCGCCGGCGAACGTATATTGGTAAAACTCATCAATAATCCCCCCTCGCCCGCGTGGCGAATCCGCCAGTCGCTCAGCGCCTGCACCGCCAGCCCGGCCACAACCGCCCGCCGCGCGAGCAGCCGATCGTCGCCGCTGACCGACATAACCAGTTGAATTCCCCCCAGCTGCGGCGTGACCTGAAAGCCCTGCGCCTGCAGAGCCGACTCCAGCCACTGTCTACGCTGGCTATAGCTGGCACGCATTTTCTTCAAATGACGCCAAAAATGTCCCTGCTGGATAAAATCCGCCAGCGTCTGCTGCCACAGGGTGGGAACGGTGCAGGACTGGCGCTCCGCGGTCTGGTGAAAACGCGCCACCAGCGGGGTCGGCACCACCAGCCAGGCGGTGCGCAGCGCCGGGAACATCGACTTACTGAAGGTGCCCGCGTAGATGACCCTCTGCGGCGCATCAAGGCTTTTCAGCGGCGGCAGCGGTTTGCCGTGATAGCGAAACTCGCTATCGTAATCGTCCTCAATGATCCACGCGTCGCGCTCCGCGGCCCACGCCAGCAGCTGGCGGCGTCGGGGAAGCGACAGCGCGACCCCCAGCGGACTCTGATGGGCTGGTGTGAGCAGGGCAAATCGCGCCTGCGGGTGATGACGCTGGCCCCAGCCGACGTCCATCCCTTCGTCGTCCACCGGAATCGCATCCACCGCCAGCTGCCCAGCCTCGACGACCGGCCGGATAAAGGGATACCCCGGATCTTCCATCCACATATGCTGTCCCGGCTGCGCCAGGGTACGCAGGATAAGGTTCATGGAGGCGGCATAGCTGCCGGTGATCAACACCTGATCCGGCTGACAGTCGATACTGCGCGACAGGCGTAGATAATCGACGATAGCCTGGCGCAGAAGCGGATCGCCGCCGGGATCGCCGGGTGCAAGATCGAACCGCGACTGCGTCCGCAGCCGACGCCCCATCACCCGCGCCCACTGCCCGCGCGGAAAGAGATCCAGCGCCGGCAGCCCCATCTGAAACGGCAGCGGCTCCGTCGGCGCGGCCGGTTGCACTGGCGGTACCGGCGCCAGCTGGCGCGGGCTGAGCCGCTCGCTGACAAAGGTCCCCGCCTGCCCACGCCGCTCGAGCCATCCCTGGGCGACCAGCTCTCCCCAGGCGTTTTCGATGGTCGCCCGGGAGACGCCCTGCTCCTGAGCGTACACCCGGCTGGCGGGCAAACGGCTGCCCGGGGTCAGTTCGCCACGTTCAATCGCCGATTTCAACTGGCGGGCGATACGCTGATAAAGCGGGAGGTTAATCGCTTCCATTATGGTCTGCTTTTTTCGTCACAATATGGCTATCTTTTGCAGACCATTATAGTGGTATTTTGGCTGCCGTCTTAGAGAGGAGAACACCATGAACCAATTACGTCAGCCATTCAGTGAACTGAGCCCGGAAGTCTATAAAGGGCTGGTACAGGCCAGCATCGCGCTGGAGAAAAGCGAGCTGGGCAACGCCCTGGTAGAGCTGGTTTATTTACGCGTCTCGCAGATCAACGGCTGCGCCTTCTGTCTTGAGAAACATAGCCAGGCGCTGCGCAAAGGCGGCATGGCGCAAAGCAAACTGGATGCCCTTGCGGGCTGGCGGGTAAGCGCCCACTTTACTCCGGCCGAACGCGCGGCGCTGGCTTGGGCCGAGTCGGTCACCGACATTGCCACCAGCCATGCGGAAGATGAGGTTTACCAGCCGCTGCGCGAACATTTTACCCCGCGTCAGATAAGCGATCTGACCTTCGCCGTCAGTCTGATGAACGCCTTTAACCGCCTCGCCGTGGCCATGCGCCTGTAGTTCCGCACAGCCTCCCCCCTCCTCCGCCGATCTATCCCGGCGGGGGACTCGCTTACCAAAAACGCTATATATTGAGTGGTTGAAGTTTTAAATAACTACATCTAGTATTTCCTTATCGAATGGCCCACTACGTTCGACGCTATGTTTAGCGCCGTGCTGTTATCTTAAATGGAAATACGAATCATGCGCATTATTATTTACACTCGAAATGACTGCGTGCAGTGCCATGCCACCCGGCGAGCCATGGAGAGCCGGGGACTGGCCTTTGAAATGGTCAACGTCGACCAGCAGCCGGATGCCGCCGACACCCTGCGCGAGCAGGGATTTCGCCAGCTGCCGGTGGTGATCGCCGGTGAGCTGCGCTGGAGCGGCTTCCGCCCGGATATGATCAATCGCCTGCGCCCCTCCTTTACGGCGGCCAGCGCATGAGCCTCATCGTCTACTTCTCCAGCCGTTCGGAGAATACCCATCGCTTTGTGCAGCGCCTGGGGCTGCCGGCGGTGCGCATCCCGCTGAACGAGCGTGAACATCTGCGGGTAGACGAGCCCTATATTCTCATCGTTCCCAGCTATGGCGGCGGCGGCACCGCCGGCGCGGTACCGCGTCAGGCGATCCGCTTTTTAAACGACGTGCATAACCGCCAGCTGATCCGCGGAGTGATTGCCGCCGGCAATCGCAACTTTGGCGACGGCTGGGGGCGTGCCGGAGATGTCATCGCGCAAAAATGCGCCGTGCCCTATCTCTACCGCTTCGAGCTGATGGGAACCCCCGACGATATCAACACCGTGCGTAAAGGAGTCAGCGAATTTTGGCAACGACAACCGCAGAACGTATAACCGCCGCCGTGGATTTTCACGCCCTCAACGCGATGCTGAATTTGTACGACAGCGAGGGCCGCATCCCGTTTGAGAAAGATCGCCAGGCGGTTGAGGCCTTTATGGCGACCCAGGTTCAGCCCAACGCCCTCACCTTCCCCAGCCCGGAGGATAAGCTCAGCTGGCTCGTCAGCGAGGGCTATTACGATCCGCAGGTGCTGGCCGGCTATGACCGCGGGTTTGTGCTGGCGTTGTTCGCCCATGCCCGGCGCGCTCCGTTTCGCTTTCAGACCTTCCTCGGCGCCTGGAAGTTCTATACCAGCTATGCGCTGAAGACCTTTGACGGCAAGCACTACCTCGAGGATTTCGCTGAACGCAGCGTGATGGTGGCCCTGACGCTGGCCCGGGGCGATGAACAGCAGGCGCGGCAGCTGACGGAGGAGATACTCAGCGGCCGCTTTCAGCCCGCCACACCGACCTTCCTTAACGCTGGCAAACAGCAGCGCGGGGAGCTGATCTCCTGCTTCCTGCTGCGTATTGAGGATAATATGGAGTCCATCGGCCGGGCGGTGAACTCGGCGCTACAGCTGTCGAAGCGCGGCGGCGGGGTGGCCTTTTTACTCTCCAACCTGCGCGAGGCCGGGGCGCCGATCAAGCGCATCGAAAACCAGTCTTCTGGGGTAGTGCCGGTGATGAAGATGCTGGAGGACGCCTTCTCCTATGCCAATCAGCTCGGCGCCCGCCAGGGGGCGGGTGCGGTCTGGCTGCATGTTCACCATCCCGATATTTTACGCTTTCTTGATACCCGGCGTGAAAATGCCGATGAGAAAATCCGCATCAAAACCTTGTCGCTGGGGGTGGTGATCCCTGATATCACCTTCCAGCTGGCGAAAGAAGATGCGCAGATGGCCCTGTTCTCGCCTTATGACGTCGAACGGCTGTACGGTAAACCTTTCGCCGATTGCGCCATCGGCGACCTCTATCCGCAGCTGGTGGCCGACGAGCGGGTCCGCAAGCGCTGGATCCGCGCCCGCGACCTGTTCCAGCGCCTGGCGGAGATCCAGTTTGAATCCGGCTACCCGTACATCATGTTTGAAGACACCGTGAACCGCGCCAGTCCGGTGGCCGGGCGGGTCACCATGAGCAATCTGTGTTCGGAGATCCTGCAGGTCAGTACGCCGTCCGCCTATAATGAAGACCTCAGCTATGCGCATATCGGGGAAGATATCTCCTGCAACCTCGGCTCGCTGAACATCGCCCATACCATGGACTCGCCGGATTTCGGCCGCACAATCGCCACCGCGGTGCGCGCCCTGACCGCCGTGTCCGACATGAGCGACATTCAGTCGGTTCCCTCGGTGGCGGCCGGCAACGCGGCCTCCCACGCCATCGGCCTGGGGCAGATGAATCTGCACGGTTACCTGGCGCGGGAAGGCATTGCCTACGGCAGCCCGGAAGGGCTGGACTTCACCAATATCTACTTCTACACCGTGACCTGGCACGCGCTGCACACCTCGATGCAGTTGGCCCGCGAGCGCGGCCAGCGCTTCGCCGGCTTCGAGCAGTCGCGCTACGCCAGCGGGGCGTACTTCGACAAATATCTGCAGGAGGAGTGGCAGCCGAAAACCGAACGGGTGCGCGCGCTGTTCGCCCGCGCCGGCATCTCTCTGCCCGACCGGGAAAGCTGGCGCCAGCTGCGCGACGATGTCATGCGCTATGGCATCTACAATCGCTATCTGCAGGCGGTGCCGCCCACCGGCTCGATCTCGTACATCAACCATGCCACCTCCAGCATTCACCCGATCGTCTCGAAGATTGAGATCCGCAAAGAGGGGAAAACCGGGCGGGTGTACTACCCCGCGCCATTTATGAATAACGACAATCTGGCCCTCTACCAGGATGCGTATGAGATAGGGCCGGAGAAGATCATTGACACTTACGCCGAGGCGACGCGCCACGTCGACCAGGGGCTGTCGCTGACCCTGTTCTTCCCCGATACCGCCACCACCCGCGATATCAACAAGGCGCAAATTTACGCCTGGAAGAAAGGCATCAAGACGCTCTACTACATCCGTCTGCGCCAGCTGGCGCTGGAAGGCACTGAAATTGAAGGCTGCGTGTCCTGCGCGCTGTAAGGAGAACAGGATGACCCATTTAACGCGCGTCAGCGCAATCAACTGGAACCGCATTGATGACGATAAAGATCTTGAGGTCTGGAACCGTCTCACCAGCAACTTCTGGCTGCCGGAGAAAGTGCCGCTGTCGAATGACATTCCCGCCTGGCAAACCCTCAGCGCGGCGGAGCAGCAGTTGACCATTCGCGTCTTTACCGGATTGACCCTGCTTGACACCATTCAGAACACCGTCGGCGCCCCGGCGCTAATGGCGGACGCCTTAACCCCGCATGAGGAGGCGGTGCTGTCGAACATCAGCTTTATGGAGGCGGTTCATGCCCGCTCTTACAGCTCCATCTTTTCCACGCTGTGCCACAGCAAGGAAGTGGATGCAGCCTTCGCCTGGAGCGAAAGCTGCGATCCTCTGCAGCGCAAGGCGCAGCTGATGCTGGGTTACTATCAGGCCGACGAGCCGCTGAAGAAAAAAATCGCCAGCGTGTTCCTCGAATCCTTTCTCTTCTACTCCGGCTTCTGGCTGCCGATGTACTTCTCCAGCCGGGGAAAGCTGACCAACACTGCGGATCTGATCCGCCTGATCATTCGCGATGAAGCGGTGCATGGCTATTACATCGGCTACAAGTACCAGAAAGGACTGGAGATCGTCAGCCCCGGCAAGCGCGAAGAATTGAAAAATTTCGCCCTCGATCTGCTGATGGATCTTTACGACAACGAACTGGCCTATAGCCGGGAGTTGTACGGCGAGAGCGGCTGGTTCGACGACGTCAGCGCTTTCCTGTGCTACAACGCCAACAAAGCGCTGATGAACCTCGGCTACGAGGCGCTGTTCCCGGCAGAGATGGCGGCGGTCAATCCGGCAATCCTCGCAGCGCTGTCGCCCAACGCCGACGAAAACCATGACTTTTTCTCCGGTTCCGGCTCCTCCTACGTGATAGGAAAAATGGAAGAGACCGCCGACGACGATTGGGACTTTTAACCGTACTTTCACCAGGAATATCGCAGGCGGATTCCTGGTGATTAATTTCACAAAATAGCGTTTAATCCACCAAATATTCTCTCCATGACCTAACCGTCATCACTTCGTCATATTTAGCAGAAAACCGGTCCATTTCAGTCGAATTATCCAAAGATAATCAAAAAATATTACCAACAACAAATTACCGCCCAGCCCTTATATCACGGGGGCTTAGCCACAGTTGCCCCCATCTGATTTTGCCGAGAGTTTGCCATTGAGGGTTGTCACAGAATCTGAGTATGTTAGGGTGTAAAAAGATCATAATCACCATCGGGTATCATATCGCAATAAACAAATAACAGGAACTTCTCTATTGCATGGCAATTAAATTAGAAATCAAAAATCTTTATAAGATATTTGGCGAGCATCCACACCGTGCTTTCAAATATATTGAGAAAGGACTCAACAAAGCGCAAATACTGGAAAAAACGGGGCTGTCGCTTGGCGTCAAAGACGCCAGTCTGGCCATTGAAGAAGGCGAGATATTCGTCATCATGGGGCTCTCCGGCTCGGGGAAATCCACCATGGTTCGCCTTCTCAATCGCCTGATTGAACCCACCCGCGGCCAGGTGCTGATTGACGGGGTCGATATCGCCAAAATGTCGGATGCCGAGCTGCGCGAGGTGCGTCGCAAGAAAATTGCGATGGTTTTTCAGTCCTTTGCGCTGATGCCGCACATGAGCGTGCTCGATAACACGGCGTTTGGCATGGCGCTTGCCGGCGTTCCCGCCGCCGAACGAGAGCAAAAAGCCCGGGAGGCGCTGCGTCAGGTGGGGCTGGAGAATTATGCCCACGCCTGGCCGGATGAACTCTCCGGCGGCATGCGCCAGCGCGTCGGTTTAGCTCGCGCCCTGGCGATTAATCCCGATATTCTGTTAATGGATGAAGCCTTCTCTGCGCTCGATCCGCTCATTCGTACCGAAATGCAGGATGAGCTCATCAAATTACAGGCGAAGCATCAACGCACTATCGTCTTTATTTCCCATGACCTTGATGAAGCCATGCGAATTGGCGATCGTATCGCCATTATGCAAAATGGCGAAGTGGTCCAGGTCGGCACTCCGGATGAAATATTAAATAATCCGGCCAATGATTATGTGCGCACCTTCTTCCGCGGCGTGGATATTAGCCAGGTATTCAGCGCGAAAGATATTGCCCGCCGCAGCCCGGTTGGCCTGATTCGTAAAACGCCTGGTTTTGGCCCCCGTTCGGCGCTGAAATTATTACAGGATGAAGACCGGGAATATGGCTATGTCATAGAGCGCGGTAATCGCTTTGTCGGGATTGTCTCGATTGATTCTCTGAAAACAGCCCTCAGCGCCGGGCAGGGGATCGAGGCGGCGCTGATTGACGCCCCGCTGGCGGTGGAAGCGCAAACCCCGCTCAGCGATCTGCTCTCCCACGTCGGCCACGCTCCGTGCGCCGTGCCGGTAGTGGATGAAGAACAACAATATATTGGCATCATTTCCAAACGGATGTTGCTCCAGGCTTTAGATCGCGAGGGGGTGAATCATGGCTGATCAGACCAATCCATGGGGCAGCGCCCCGTCAACCGACAGCGCCGCGCAGGCTGCCGACGCCTGGGGTGGCGCCTCTACTGCCGCGCCGGCTAATGGCGGCGGCGCCGACTGGCTGCACAGCGCCCCGGCGCCGCAGCCGGAACAGTTCAATATCATGGATCCGTTCCATAAGACCCTGATCCCGCTCGACAGCTGGGTGACCCACGCCATCGACTGGATCGTGCTGCACTTCCGTCCGCTGTTCCAGGGGATCCGCGTGCCGATCGACTACATCCTCAGCGCCTTCCAGCAGCTGCTGTTGGGGATGCCGGCGCCGGTGGCGATTATCGTCTTCGCGCTAATCGCCTGGCAGATCTCCAGCCTCGGCATGGGGGTCGCCACTCTGGTATCGCTGATTGCCATCGGCGCCATCGGCGCGTGGTCGCAAGCCATGGTCACTCTGGCGCTGGTCCTCACCGCCCTGCTGTTCTGCATGGTTATCGGCTTGCCGCTGGGGATCTGGCTAGCGCGCAGCCCGCGGGCGGCGAAAATCATCCGCCCGCTGTTGGATGCCATGCAGACCACGCCGGCGTTCGTCTATCTGGTGCCGATCGTGATGCTGTTCGGCATCGGCAACGTACCGGGCGTGGTGGTGACGATTATCTTCGCCCTGCCGCCGATCGTCCGTCTGACCATCCTCGGGATAAACCAGGTGCCTGCGGATCTGATCGAAGCGTCGCGCTCATTTGGCGCCAGCCCGCGCCAGCTGCTGTTTAAGGTGCAGCTGCCGCTGGCCATGCCCACCATTATGGCCGGGGTTAACCAGACCCTGATGCTGGCCCTGTCGATGGTAGTGATCGCCTCGATGATCGCCGTCGGCGGCCTCGGCCAGATGGTGCTGCGCGGTATCGGTCGCCTGGATATGGGTCTGGCGACCGTCGGCGGGGTGGGGATCGTGATCCTGGCGATTATTCTTGACCGCCTCACCCAGGCCGTCGGTCGCGACGCCCGCAGTCGCGGCAACCGCCGCTGGTACACCACCGGCCCGCTGGGGCTTATCACTCGCCCTTTCTGTCGATAAGTCGATAACAGCGCCGCTCTCCCCGGGAGCGGCCCTTCCCGTTAAACAATAAGAGGAACCACCATGCGACATAGTACGATGTTGGCCACCGCCGCCTTTGCCACCCTGCTCGCCACCAGCGCCTTCGCCGCCGACCTGCCGGGTAAAGGGATTACGGTGAAGCCCGCTCAGAGCACTATCTCCGAAGAGAGCTTCCAGACCCTGCTGGTCAGTCGCGCGCTGGAGAAGCTGGGCTACACCGTCGAGAAACCCAGCGAAGTGGACTATAACGTTGCCTATACGTCGATTGCCGCCGGAGATACCACCTTTATCGCCACCAACTGGCAACCGCTGCACGATGACATGTACGCCGCGGCGGGCGGTGATAACAAATTCTATCGCAAAGGAGTGTACGTCTCAGGCGCCGCCCAGGGCTATTTAATCGACAAAAAAACCGCTGAGCAGTACCACATCACCTCCATCGATCAGCTCAAAGATCCGCAGATCGCCAAACTGTTTGATACCAACAACGACGGTAAAGCGGATCTCACCGGCTGTACCCCAGGATGGGGCTGCGAAGCAGTGATTAACCATCAGATTGACGCCTATGGCCTGAGCAAAACCGTCACCCATAACCAGGGCAACTACGCGGCGATGATGGCCGACACCATTGCCCGGTATAAAGAGGGTAAACCGGTGCTCTACTACACCTGGACGCCGTACTGGGTTAGCGACGTGCTGAAGCCTGGCAAGGACGTCGTCTGGCTGCAGGTGCCGTTCTCCTCCCTGCCGGGCGAGCAGAAAAACATCGACACCAAACTGGCCAACGGCGCCAACTATGGCTTCCCGGTGAACACCATGCACATCGTCGCTAACAAAGCCTGGGCGGAGAAAAATCCGGCCGCCGCCACTCTGTTTAGCGTCATGAAGCTGCCGATCGCCGACATCAACGCCGAGAATGCGATGATGCACGAAGGCCATGCTTCCGAAGCCGACATTAACGGCCACGTTGATGGCTGGATCAAAGCCCACCAGCCGCTGTTCGACAGCTGGGTGAAAACCGCCCTCGCCGCGCAGCAGTAAACCCGCTCACGGATAAGGCCCAGCGCCTTATCCGGCCCCCTTGCCCCCTTTCTCGTGGCCAGGTCATAGAAAAGCGATTCCAGGAATTTCCATAGTGTTAAGGCGCATCGCGCTCTGTTAAGGTGGAGACATCGGTCAAATTGCCACCTTCACATGGATCCAGCGATAAGTTATTCATATGGAAAACCCCGCGCCCTTAACCTGTGCCTTACCTGAACGCGTCGCCACCGTCGGCGAAGGCGTCAAAGACAGTCTCCCCATCGTCATCAGCTACCTTCCGGTGGCATTCGCCTTCGGACTCAATGCCACCCGGCTGGGCTTCACCCCGCTGGAAAGCCTGTTCTTCTCCTGCATTATTTACGCCGGCGCCAGCCAGTTTGTGATCACCGCCATGTTGGCCGCCGGCAGTTCGCTGTGGGTCGCCGCCCTGACGGTAATGGCGATGGATGTCCGCCACGTGCTGTATGGCCCCTCATTGCGCAGCCGCATTCGCTCAGCGCTGGATAAAAAGAAAACCGCCCTCTGGGCCTTCGGCCTGACCGATGAGGTTTTCGCCGCCGCTACCGCCAGGCTGGTTCGCGATAACCGCCGCTGGAGCGAAAACTGGATGCTTGGTCTCGCTTTTACCTCGTGGGCATCGTGGGTGTGCGGCACGCTGGCCGGCGCCTGGTCCGGCAACGGCCTGCTGGTGGATTATCCGGCGGTGGAAGCCGCCCTCGGCTTTATGCTGCCGGCGCTGTTTATGAGCTTCCTGCTGGCCTCTTTCCAGCGTCAGCAGTCACTCTGCGTCACGGCGGCGCTGGCGGGCGCGCTGGGCGGCATTCTGTTATTTTCCATTCCGGCGGCGATCCTCGCCGGAATTGTCTGCGGGTGTCTGACGGCGCTGCTTCAGGCCATGCTCAAGGGGATGCCGGATGAACAGTGAAGTCCTTCTGCTCGGGGTGATAGTCGGCGGCGTCAACTATCTCTTTCGCTATCTTCCTCTGCGTTTGCGCGTCGGCCACGCTCGTCCTGCCCGCCGCGGCCCGGTCAGCGTGCTGCTGGATACCATTGGCATCGCCTCGATTTGCGCGCTGTTGGTGGTCTCCAGCGTGCCGGAGATCCTCGCCGATGCCCATCGCCTGGCGCCGACGCTGACCGGCTTCCTGGTGCTGGGGGCCGCCTTCTGGAAAACCCGCAGCATCATTGTCCCGACCCTGCTGTCGGCGTTTGCCTATGGTCTGGCATGGAAAATCACCAACGGGCTCTAAGCTTTATGTATCAATTTTGGTCAATAATTCATTTGATT
>NZ_JAGRQY010000131.1:0-8880 GCF_018223905.1 Klebsiella sp. 28 | reverse complement strand
CAGAGATCTTCGTCTTTCCGGAGACTTCGGATGAATTCAGCCGGAGTCATGTCATTTAATGATGAATGCGTTCTCTCATGATTATATTCCCTGCGCCAGTTGTCGAGTTTGTCCTGCGCATCTTCCAGCGAGAGAAACCAGTGAATGTTCAGGCATTCATCCCGCAGACTGCCGTTAAATGATTCAATAAACGGGTTATCCGTTGGTTTTCCGGGGCGGGATAAGTCCATTGTGACACCGTGCTCATACGCCCATTTATCCAGACTTTTCAAAATAAACTCGCTGCCGTTATCTGTCTGAATACGTACCGGCAGACGCTTGCCCAGCACCCGCAACCTTTCCATCACACCGACCACATACTCACCTTTCAGCGACTTTCCGGCATGGATCGCCACACACTCCCGACTAAAATTATCCACTACAGTCAGCGCCCGGAAACGTGTTCCGTTAAACAGATTATCCGACACGAAATCCATACTCCAGCACTGATCGATACCGATCAGGACCGGACGTTGCTGACGATGACATGCATGCGGGGGCGCTTTTTGCGCAGGTTGAGGCCTTCCAGACAGTAAATCCGGTGTGTTTTCTTGTGGTTAACAGGCCAGCCTTCCCGCCGCAGCTGAATATGAATACGCGGGCAACCGTAGCGGATCCGAGTTTCCGCTATTTACCGGATACGCAGGGTTATCGCCCGATCATCCCGCCGGCTCTGCCAGTGGTAAACGGTTCTGCTCTGCATCAGCAGTCCGCATCCCCGTCGGACACTGATTCGGTAAGCCCCCCGCAGAAAATGCACCGCCTGACGTTTCTGAGCCGGCCTCAGAACTTTTGTTTCAGCACCTCCTGCAGCATCTCCTTGTCCAGACTCAGGTCAGCCACCAGTTTCTTCAGCCGCAGATTTTCATCCTCCAGTTGCCGCAGACGCCGCATTTCGGTCACGCCCAGACCGGCGAATTTCTTCTTCCAGTTATAAAAAGTGGCTTCAGAAATGCCCATCTTTCGGCAGACTTCCCCGTCGCGGGTGCCGGTTTCGGCCTGTTTCAGAGCAAACGCAATCTGTTCTTCGGTATAGCGGGTCTTTTTCATGGCGATGTGCCTCTCTGTGAGATGGAAGAAAGACCGGAGACTTCAGTTTAGCCCGGCACTGTTTTCAGGGAGGAGATCACCACCCCCGCCGTAGTTCGCGGAAGGATGGAATGAAACGATTGGCGTTAGCCCTGCTTTTATTTATTTTCAAAGAATTGGTTGTAGCTTCCGTTCTCACGCCGGAAGCCGACCATTATGACAGCTATCTGTTAGTCGACACTTAACCCGCAACAGCCGTTTCTGGAACAACTTACGACCTCCTGTTCCGTCCAGTGTTCTCCAGACTGTAGGCCAAGCGGTGCCATATTCTAAGCAACCACCAAAGGTGAAAGAACATACTCGCTAGATAAGTTCCAGCGTCACCAGCTTTACCAGCAACACCGGCTAACAGGTAACCACAAGTAATTTACCGGTCCGCGATACCGCCGCCCTGATCCAGCTTCACAAGAGACAGGCTCTTGCTCTGTTGGAATGCGGGCAATTGTGGAAATCTCGTCTGCAACTGACCGTGCGGATAAACACTATCCATAGCTGACGACATGATCCCATTGATTAACACACTTTGATTTTATTACATTTGCTCATTTACTCGCCAACACCAAAAACTTACACTTCCCACATGGACTTAAAAGCAAAAATAAGGATAAGGACGAATGGCTATTGGTCATTTTTTATTTAGGGGTGATAAGACCGCTTGCGGTGGCAGGATTCTTGAAGGATGCCCCAACCATCAATTTTTCGATAAAGATATGGCATGTGAAGGCCATAAAGTAACCTGCGGCAAACATCCAGGGCATTATCGTATCTGCGGTGGCCTTGATAGTGACGAAATACATGGTAAAAGAGTAGCCGGAACACTGCACAGCCGTAGTTCCTGTCCCTGCAAATCACGTTTTATTCCTTCCATCGATGACACTTATGAATTTTCTACAGGGGCAGCGAAAGCCGACACAGCCCAATCTCAAGTCGTCGAATTTCCCGTTCTCCCCCGCCCGATTTATGATCCCCAAGCTGATAATGTGACTGACACCTGCAAGTCAGAAGATAACCCGCTGCTGAACGGCGTTTATATATGGACTGAAACGACAAGTGCAGGTCATGTTTTCGTTTCAGTGCATGAGAATAACAATATCTTCCTCTACACCTATGGACGCTATGGACGCACTGATAAAAGTACCTTCACTGGGGATGGGATTTTAGACTTTTTCCAGGATGAAGATGCGCGTAAGTATTACCGATACGAACTTTATGAAATGGGGGCTCGCGCTTTCCGCATTGATGATGCAGATCCTAAAATAATCCGTAAATTCTTCGAAAACCTTTGGAATGGCGGTGTAACACCAATTCAAACGCCAAACATGCAAGATGGTACAAAGCGAAGAGGCCGAACCATTGATAAATATGATGTCACTGGTAGCAACTGTACCACTCACTCAGTCGAGGGGCTCAAGTTTGCTGGCTCAAAGGTATTCGAACACGGTTACACATCCACGACAACACAGCTACCAATCGACATAGAAGAAGATTTTACTATTCCGGTTTCACTGCAAAGATATCTTGAATCAAAGAGTGCAGACTTCTCATCAATCCTCGTTGTCGAAATGACTAATACATTCAAACAGCAGTACCCTAACATCGAGAACAAAAGCCCTCAATCAATGGGAGGGAGTGCAAAAATCCAACAATCTGCTGCCGATTCCGCTGCTGTTGCTGGCTCAACATCCCCCTACTCAGGCGGTACAGTAGGCGGTTCATTGGGAAGCACTTACGATGATGAATAAGAAGTTCTGGATCAGATGGGTGAGTATCGCGCTGATCTGTGCAGCGTATTACGCTATCGTGCTTTATTTCGATCTGGTCTTCGCTCTTAACTATACAGAGACAATGAGTCAAGGCGGAGAATTTACCCCTTCTCAATGTACCTGGTTTGTTAAGGAGCTAGCGCAAAATCACTCTGATTCGGCTTTAGCCTCCATCATTGGTTTCGCTCTCTGCGTCCCTTTGATCCTGCTCATCTTCAAGAAAGTGAAATGACCGTCAAAGGCTGGCGAGATCCAGCCTTTTCCTTCCTCCCTCATTTTAGACAATATGTAGTGGCACACTGAATTTGGCCACCCTGGACTGCCCCCACCACTCCGGTAGACGATTCTGCCCTAAAGTTTGAGTAAAGGAGGTTCGACTGGCGCTTCGTCAACATCATCACCCGCGCCCTGGGGGCACTGGGCCAGCGCTCGGACTACGCCCGTATCGCCCGCCACGTTATCAACATCGACGAACTATTTATCGACTACGCCCGCGTCTTTTTGCCCAGCCACGACCGCCAGGCATGGGACAACGTGGTACGGATTGCCGGTGGCATCACTGAGAAAAACACGCCACGTAATCTTCAGGGAAGGGGCAGCTACGTCGTCGCGCTGGAGCAGTACCTTTCAACCACCCGATTACACGACACGATCCTCGACGGTCTACGTACTGCCGTGCGCTATGACAAAACCTATTTCGATAAGATCGTCGCCTCGCTGCTGCCACTGCTGGAAAAACTGACCACCAGAAAAATCTCCCAACTGCTGGCCCCGGACTACGGCGACCTTAACGACCCGCGCCCGGTATTCAACTGGCAGCAGGCCATTCGCCAGCGGGCGATTATTTATGTCGGGCTGGATGCATTGTCTGACGCAGAAATTGCCGCCGCTGTCGGCAACTCAATGTTCGCCGATCTGGTCAGCGTCGCCGGACATATCTACAAGCACGGCGTGATGGATGGCCTGCCGCAGACGGAAGAGAACCCGGCCATCAACCTGCACTGCGATGAGTTCAGTGAACTGATGGGCGATGAATTTATTCCGCTAATAAATAAAGGCGGCGGCGCAGGTGTAGAGGTTACGGCCTACACCCAGACGCTCTCCGCTATCGAAGCCCGCATCGGCGACCGCGCCAAAGCGGACCAGGTCGTCGGCAACTTCAACAGTCGGATCATGATGCGGGTGCGGGAATCTGCCACCGCCGAATTGTTGACGAAGCAACTGCCGCAGGTGGATGTGCTCAGCAACAGCATCAGTTCCGGCGTTGCCGACAGCGCCGACGCACAGGGCAACATCGGTTTTTCCAGCAACACCCAGGATCGGATGAGCAGCATACAGGTGCCGTTACTGGAACCCGCCTCACTGGTACAGCTTCCCAAAGGGCAGGCGTTCGCTCTGCTGGAAGGTGGTCAGCTCTGGAAGCTACGCATCCCATTACCGGACGCAGCACACGATCCGCTGATGCCGGAAAGCATCACACACATAGCCCGCTATATGGAAAAACAGTACGACAGCACGCCTATATGGTGGGACCGCCCGGAGACAGTTGTAACGGCGAAAAATGACCCTATTTTATGGCTGAACGACAGCGAAACCACGGAGAAACAGACCGATGATACCCCGGACACACCGCCAGCTCGTGAGCGTTGAAGTGATGTGGCCTGCACAAACACTGCCTCTTCCCCTGCAACAGGCGGTGGAAGCGCTGACGCAGGGAGAAACGCCCGACCAGATTATCGCCCGGATGAATTTGCAGGGCTTTCAGGCATGGCGCGAAGCTACATCGCCGCAAGGCGAACACGACATTTTTCAGATACGACTGGATGAGGTACACGAGGCACGGTTCCTCTGCCGCTACATTACTCTGCCGCTGCACTGATGCCCGAACATGCGCCACCAGGCCCCGTGCGTCGCCCCGGACTGCTCGGCTGGATAGCATTACTTCCCGGCGTGCTGATCGGTTTTTGCCTCGGCGCGTGGATGCTGGCGATAACGCTGGAGTGGCTGGGCGAGGCGTTTTTCTGGCGGAACACCTGCGCCAGTCACAGTGAGCAGGTATTGCAGGCGACATGGCAGGGGTGGAAAAGCTCTGCTGGCGCACCGATGTGGTTAGTAGAAGACCTCGCGATTGTCAGCGATACGTTGCAGCAAGGGATTGCGGCGCTGGTTCATTCGCTCAACGGGCAAAGCGGGTTGTTCTGGACGGAAACCATCACTACGGTGATCCGCTGTGCGTTACTGTCTGCGAGTAAGTTACCCTTACCTTTCTGCTGCGCTGGCTATTTTATTGCAGGCGCTACCACAGTTTGTGCTGACCATTGTTATAGGGCTGATTGACGGGCTGGTACGCCGCGACTTACGGCGATTCGGCGCAGGCCATGAGTCCGGGTTTGTTTATCATCATGCAAGGCGTATGATCGGCTCCAGCCTCGCGGCAACGGGGCTGGCGTGGCTGGCGTGGCTGGCGTGGCTGGCGTGGCTGGCGGTGCCAGTTTTTCTGGAATCAAGATATATTGTAATACCTGGAGTGATGCTGAGTGGGCTCGCGGGTTCAGTAGCGACGGGAGCATTCAAAAAGCATTTGTAATGCAACCTAGATAGTACTTATTCACCCAGCCATAAACTCAAGACTGATAATACCAAAGCACTGGCCGTTGATAATTGTTTTTTTGTGAAAAAATCGACTAATTAACACGCTGGTCAAAAGCATATGTTTTTGTAGTAAAATCAATACAATTTGACTCCTAACAAGATATAATGGCTGTTCGTTTTATCTAATAAGTTACTCAAATTATTTTCAGCGGAGTGGATATTCATTAAATGAGCTTACCTGAGGAAAAAATAGCTAAACGAGCACTGAAAGCCATTGAATTTATTTGTCGACAGCTCTCGCGCTTTGCAAAAATGACACCCGTTGAGCTTATGGCTTACTTACGAAAGAATCCCAAAGATGCCTTTTGTAATATTCCCCATCCGAAAGGAAATGGACATATCCATTGTGGTTCTCTTGCCTGGAACAAGCTGAATGAGCTTGTAGACCTCACTATCGAATTGGATCACGGTCTTGGGCGACGAGTAGGCCGCAAACTCGCAAAGGAAGCCGTAATAAATGCTTTTGTTAAAAGAGTATTACAGGAGGCACGTGGAGTTGATCAGGAAACCGCAATGCTGCTTCTTAAAGACGCTTTAACGATTTTGAGAGAAAAGCTTGTAGTTATCGAACATTACCTACCGTGTGTGCTTTTCCCTGGGGATACACCTACTGAATTCAGCGTTGGTCCTGTCACATTCGTCCGTCGCTCCAAGTTCTTCGATGAAAAAAAATCAGTACTAAAACATAGTATTCATGTTAACACGAAGGCGCATATTCAGTGCGTAAAGGAAGCGATTGCTCAAGGTTTCCCACAAGAACGCACGCACACTAAAGATGAATCAAGACAACTAGTGCGTAAATTACAGTCCCGAGCAGTCAAAGCCTACAAAGACTATCCATGGATTGCTTGTGTGAAAGTGAGTGAGTGTGATGAAGCAATCTCTAAAGAACGAGCGATCCAAGCTACAGAGATGGCGCTTCACATCATCCGTATCCTCTTGGGAGCTAAACCGACAAGGGAAATTAGGCTAGCATGGTCACGCAGCGGAGCTCTGCGCTCGGCACATTTGCACGCTGATGTACATGGTGTGATTCACGCAAGTCTCTGCGCTGATTCTTTAGAACCGGTTGGTGTAATAAACTGGCATGAAGCATTGATAAGGGCAAATTTAGAATTAGACATCCTCGGTTCTGCTTTGATACCCATAGTCAATCCAGTAGAAACTACTCACCTTCACCAGCGCCTTATTGACGCTATCAATTGGTTTGGGGACGCGGTTACAGATCCAAATATACATTCGAGTATAGTGAAATACGTTTCTGCAATTGAGCGGTTGTTCTTCGGTAAATTCGAAGCAGGGCGGACAAAATTGTTTGGCGGTCGGGTTAGGGATGTGTTGAAAGCATTCAGTTGTGATGAAGGGGATCGTGTTTATTCTCAAGCTCTGGAACTATACAAAACTCGTTCGACTTTGGTACATGGAGAACAATTTCGTACCGAAGATGAATCCTTTAACATTATTAATCTTGCATCAGAGTTAAGTAGGATGTGCCTTCTATGCTCTGCACAGCTTTACTCCATGATGCTACAAGCATTCGAAAATCCTGATAGTGCAAAATTAGAAGAAATCATGAAGCGCATAAACGATGAAGGGTTGAATTGGCTGGCAGAGGCTGCAGCATTAGGCTGTGCAAAACACTCCCCAATCAGATAAACCATGAACCTTATTAGAAACGGGCGTTCAAAAGCATATTTTTAGCGCCCTGTTATCAATAAACCATTCAGATAAATCATTATATTGAGTCTGTGATATCTTACTTAGTAATTTACATTCCACAGGGCACGGTATCATTCTCCAAAAAGCAATAAAGTAAAGGAACATATCCACAATAGCTATATATAATATAAAATATTCTCAAACAGAAATGTATTCACACCTATAAATGGGCAATATAAAAGATAAAATGCCGAGAGTCGGAATGTAAGCGCACCCGTTTTAGTTCCACGCACTTTTTGAGATTTCCGGGGTTTCAGCCATCAGCCGGTATTCTTCCGGCGTCAGGCTTTTCAGGGATTCATGGGGGCGCTCGCTGTTATATTCAGCCAGCCAGCGCTCTGTAATTTCACGTGCTTCGTTCAGGGTTCTGAACAGATAAAAATCCAGTATTTCTGTCCGGTACGTCCGGTTGAATCATTCGATAAAGGCATTCTGTGTTGGCTTGCCGGGCCTGAGAAATTCCAGCATCACACCATGCTCTTCTGCCCATTGTGCCAGCGTCAGCAAGACCAGCTCCGGACCGTTATCCATCCGCATCTTCAGCGGATATCCGCGGTTTGCCACGATCCTGCCCAGCACTCTGACAACCCGCTGCGCCGGGATATTCAGGTCAATTTCGATCGCCAGCGCTTCCCGGTTATAACCATCCACCACGTTGAAGGTTCTGAAACGTCTGCCGCACACCAGCGCATCGTGCATAAAATCGATGGACCAGCTCTGGTTCATCGCCTCTGGCGTTGCCAGCGGAGCCGGATTGCGCACCGGCAGGTGCTGTTTTCCCTTACGGCGAAAATTCAGTTTCAGCAGGAAGTAAATCCGGTGAACGCGCTTATGGTTCCAGGCGTTGCCCTGCCTGCGAAGGACCTGAAAAAACCTTTTATATCCGTATCGCGGATAGCGTTCAGCCGCCACGGTCAGCGCCATAATGACTGGCTCATCACGTTGCGTATCCGGCTGATAACGAAATACCGTCCTGCTCAGCGACAATATCCTGCATGCCTGACGTAAGCTCATGGCAAACTGCGCGGTCAGATAGCTGACCAACTCACGCTTTATCGCTGGTTTTAAAGCTTTTTTTCAATAACGTCTTTCAATGCGCGGCACTCGAGGCTCAGGTCCGCAAACATCTGTTTCAACCGGCGGTTTTCATCTTCGAGGTCCTTCATCTTTTTGATATCAGAGGCTTCCATACCGCCGAACTTCGCTTTCCAGTTGTAGTACGAGGCCTCAGAAATCCCGGCTTCGCGGCACACATCTTTGACGGTGCGTCCGGCTTCGACGGACTTCAGAACGGCGATGATCTGGTGTTCGGTGAATCGGGCTTTGCGTATGGCGATCTCCTCCAAGGATATATTCAGTATGCCGGAAGATCTCTAAATGTGAATGGTCCGGTTTACCGGGATGCTTACAGGTTGACTCAGATTGACTTCTGTTGAAAGGAGAATCGCGAAAAGCCTTGCGTAGCGCGGATTTCAGGCACAAAAAAGACGTCCGTCGACGTCTATTGATGTTCCGATGGTGCGAAGGCCGGACTCGAATATTTAATTAACTAGCTGTATTTTAATTGTTTTTACTTTTAAAAATGGATTAATGCCCCTTTTTATGCCCCCATTACAAG
>NZ_JAGRQY010000130.1:0-16546 GCF_018223905.1 Klebsiella sp. 28 | reverse complement strand
ACCGCCGCGCTGACCTGCTGGCTGCTGCGGGTCTCATTCTGGCGCTGGTGCCGCTGGATGGCGCTACCCTTTGGCTTTTTGCTGGTCGGCGTGCTGACCATTGTGTTCAGCGTCAGCCGCGACCCGCAGATGCTGTTAGCCAGCATCCGACTGGGCGCTTTCTCGATAGGGATTTCCGCACCGGGGCTGGCCGTGGCCGGGGAGACCTTCTGGCGCAGCCTGGCGGCGATGGCGGCGACGCTCTGGCTGGTGCTTAATCTGCCTTTCCCACAGCTGATTATCTTGCTCAAGCGCGGTCGCGTACCGCGGCTGTTGACGGAGCAGATCCTGCTGACCTGGCGCTTCATTTTTATTCTGTTAGACGAGGCGATGGCGATTCACCGCGCGCAAACCCTGCGTTTTGGCTATGGTAGCGTGCCGCAGGGCTATCGCTCGCTGGCGATGCTGGTGGGACTGCTGTTCACCCGCGTCCTCCTGCGCTATCAACAGATGAGCACAGCGCTGGATATCAAATTGTACCAGGGTGATTTTCACCTCTAAGGATAAGTATGCTTGCCACAACCGATCTCTGGTTTCGCTATCAGGATGAGCCGGTACTTAAAGGGCTGACGCTGGATTTTTCCCGCCATGCGGTGACCGGCCTGGTGGGGGCCAACGGCTGCGGAAAGTCGACGCTGTTTATGAACCTGAGCGGCCTGCTGCGCCCGCAGCAGGGGGCGGTGCTGTGGCAGGGAGAGGCGCTGAATTACAGCAAGCGCGGTCTGCTGGCGCTGCGCCAGCAGGTGGCGACGGTGTTTCAGGATCCGGACCAGCAAATATTCTATACCGATATCGACAGCGATATCGCTTTTAGTCTGCGTAACCTCGGGGTGGCGGAAGAGGAGATCGCCCGCCGGGTGGATGAGGCGTTGACCCTCGTCGATGCCCAGGGGTTTCGCCAGCAGCCGATCCAGTGCCTCAGCCATGGGCAGAAAAAACGGGTGGCAATCGCCGGGGCGCTGGTGCTGCAGGCGCGCTACCTGCTGCTTGACGAGCCCACCGCGGGCCTCGATCCACGCGGGCGGGCGCAGATGATCGCCATCATCCGCCGCATTGTCGGGCAGGGGCGGCGGGTGGTGATCTCCAGCCACGATATCGATCTGATCTATGAGGTGAGCGACGCCGTTTACGTTCTGCGTCACGGCGAAATACTGGCCGCGGGGGACCCCGGCGAGGTATTTGCCTGCGCGGAGACGATGGACAGGGCGGGATTGACGCAGCCGTGGCTGGTGAAACTTCATAGCGAACTGGGGCTGCCGCTGTGTAAAACCGAGGCGGAGTTTTTTCAGCGGATGCACAACAACGCGATAGGCGCGATAAAGGAGGCGTCATGACGCTGGCAGTGATGTTGCAGGGCACGGCTTCCGACGTTGGGAAAAGCGTGCTGGTGGCGGGATTGTGCCGCATTTTTCATCAGGATGGGCTGCGTACCGCGCCGTTTAAATCACAGAATATGGCGCTGAACTCCGGCATTACGCCGGATGGCAAAGAGATGGGCCGGGCGCAGATTTTCCAGGCCGAAGCGGCCGGGATTGCGCCGGATGTCCGCATGAATCCGATTTTGCTCAAGCCCACCAGCGACCGTCAGGCGCAGGTGGTGCTGATGGGGCAGGTGGCGACCAGCATGGATGCGGTGAGCTATCACCAGTACAAGCCGCGCCTGCGCGAGCAGATCCTCGCGGTCTACCAGAGCCTGGCCGGGGAGTATGAGGCGCTGGTGCTGGAAGGGGCCGGCAGTCCGGCGGAGATTAACCTGCGCGACCGCGATATCGTCAATATGGGCATGGCCGAGATGGCGCAATGCCCGGTGATCCTAGTGGCCGATATCGACCGCGGCGGGGTGTTTGCCGCGATTTACGGCACGCTGGCGCTGCTGCAGCCTCAGGAGCGGGCGCGGGTGAAAGGGGTGATCATCAATAAATTCCGCGGCGATGTGGCGCTCCTGCGCTCCGGGATAGAGCAAATCGAGGCGTTGACCGGGGTGCCGGTGCTGGGCGTTATGCCATGGCTTGACGTGGATCTCGAGGATGAGGACGGCGTCGCGCTGCAGGCCGGGAAATACCATCGCACCGACCGGCGCGATATCGACATCGCCGTGGTTCACCTGCCGCATATCGCCAATTTTACCGACTTTAACGCCCTGGCGGCGCAGCCAGACGTCCGGGTGCGCTATGTCCGCGATCCGCAGGCGCTGGCCGACGCCGACCTGGTCATTCTCCCGGGCAGTAAAAATACCCTCGGCGATCTGTGCTGGCTGCGCGAGAGCGGCATGGCGCACGCGGTCGAGCAGGCCCGGCAGCGCAAGGTGCCGCTGCTGGGGATCTGCGGCGGCTATCAGATGCTGGGCGAAACCATTATCGATGAGGTGGAGTCTGGCCTTGGCGCCCAGCCCGGGCTGGGGGTGCTGAAGACCGTGACCCACTTCGCCCAGCACAAAACCACCACCCAGGTGCAGGCGACCCTGGGGTCTGCGCTCCCGGATTGGTTAGCCGACGCGGCGGGGCTGCGCGTCAGTGGCTATGAAATTCATATGGGCGAGACGCGCCGCGAGGCAGGCTGCCCGCCGCTGCTGCAGCTGCATAAAGCGGGGCAGGCAGTGGACGACGGGGCGATAAGCGACGACGGCCTGGCGTTCGGCACCTATCTCCATGGCCTGTTCGACAGCGATGCCTTTACCCGGGCGCTGCTCAACGGCCTGCGCCAGCGCAAAGGGCTGGCGCCGCTGGACAGCGCCCTGGAGTATGCCCGCTATAAAACCCGGCAGTTTGATCGGCTGGCCGAGGCCATGCGCGAACATATCGCCATCGATAAAATTTACGCCATCATGCGCCAACATCAGGAGCCCCTATGCTGACTCTGGTTACCGGCGGCGCGCGCAGCGGCAAAAGTCGCCATGCCGAGGCGCTGATTGCCGATGCGCCGCAGGTGTTATATATCGCCACCTCGCAAATCTTTGACGACGAGATGGCCGCAAGGATCCAGCATCATCGCGACGGCAGGCCCGCCCACTGGCGCACCGCCGAGCGCTGGCAGCAGCTTGATGAACTGATCACCCCGGCTATCGCCCCAGCGGAGGCGATTTTGCTGGAATGCATCACCACCATGGTCACCAACCTGCTGTTCGCGCTCGGCGGCGACAGCGACCCCGACGGCTGGGATTACGCCGCCATGGAACGGGCTATTGATGACGAAATTGGCGTGCTGATTGCCGCCTGTCAGCGCTGTCCGGCGCACGTCGTGCTGGTGACCAACGAGGTGGGGATGGGCATTGTGCCGGAGAACCGCCTGGCGCGGCATTTTCGCGATATTGCCGGGCGGGTCAATCAGCGCCTGGCGGCCGCGGCGGATGCGGTCTGGCTGGTGGTTTCCGGCATCGGCGTCAAAATCAAATAACTCAATCGCTGGCTGACCGGGCCAGCCCTGGCAGGGATTCTGTATGCAAAATTTAAACACGGTTCTGCGGGCGATCCCCGCGCCGGACGCCGACGCCATGGCGCGGGCACAGCAACACATCGACGGCTTACTCAAGCCCCCCGGCAGCCTCGGGCGTCTGGAGGCGCTGGCGGTGCAGCTGGCGGGAATGCCCGGCCTGGGCGGCCAGCCGCAGGTGGCGAAAAAGGCCTTGCTGGTGATGTGCGCCGACCATGGAGTGTGGGACGAAGGGGTGGCGATTTCGCCGAAGGCGGTCACCGCCATCCAGGCGGCAAATATGACCCGCGGCACCACCGGCGTCTGCGTGCTCGCCGCCCAGGCCGGGGCGAAAGTGCATGTAATTGATGTCGGTATCGATAGCGAACCGCTCCCCGGCGTGGTGAATATGCGGGTGGCGCGGGGCTGCGGCAATATTGCCCGCGGTCCGGCGATGAGCCGTGAGCAGGGGCAGGAGCTGTTGCTGGAGGTGATGCGCTACACCCGCGCGCTGGCCCAGGAGGGCGTTACCCTGTTTGGCGTCGGCGAACTGGGGATGGCCAATACCACGCCGGCGGCAGCGATCGTCAGCGTTTTGACCGGCAGCGATGCGCAGGAGGTGGTCGGGATTGGCGCCAATCTGCCGCTGGCGAAGGTTGGCAACAAGGTGGAGGTGGTGCGGCGGGCTATCGCCGTCAATCAGCCCGACCCGAATGATGGCCTCGACGTACTGAGCAAAGTCGGTGGTTTCGATCTGCTGGGGATGACCGGTGTCATGCTGGGGGCGGCGTCCTGTGGGCTGCCGGTGGTGCTGGATGGCTTTCTCTCCTACGCGGCGGCGCTGGCGGCGTGTCAGATAGCGCCGGAGGTGAAACCGTATCTGATCCCGTCCCACTATTCGGCGGAGAAGGGGGCGCGTATCGCGTTGGCGCACCTGGGTCTCGAACCGTATCTCAATATGGGCATGCGTCTGGGAGAAGGCAGCGGCGCGGCGCTGGCGATGCCGATCGTCGAGGCGGCCTGCGCGATGTACCATCGCATGGGCATGCTGGCGGCAAGCAATATTGTGTTACCGAAGGGGTAAGCAGGAGATGGGGGCGGCAATGGCCGTTCCCGTTTTCGGCAGAGGTTTTGCCGGCGGCAGAAACAAAAAAACACCCTTGAGGGTGTTTGTAATGTTGGTTGCGGGGGCCGGATTTGAACCGACGACCTTCGGGTTATGAGCCCGACGAGCTACCAGGCTGCTCCACCCCGCGTCACCGTACTGCTTCATTTTGTCAAATTTGATTGGTTGCGGGGGCCGGATTTGAACCGACGACCTTCGGGTTATGAGCCCGACGAGCTACCAGGCTGCTCCACCCCGCGTCACCGTACTGCTTTACTTCATCAAATTTTAATTGGTTGCGGGGGCCGGATTTGAACCGACGACCTTCGGGTTATGAGCCCGACGAGCTACCAGGCTGCTCCACCCCGCGTCCGTGGAAGCGCACTATACTCCGCTAGCGAGATGATGCAACCTTTTTTCGACCAAATCGACATTTTTGTAAGAATTGGCTTATAAAACGCCACGTTGTGGTGTTTTTTTACACAAATCTGTGCCATCGATGAGATCGCGCATTTCAATAGCTCCGGCGCTTTGTTATCTTCAACACGCACTAAGGCTTCGCAGCAAAAGATGAGACACCATGAAAGGACGTTGGGCAAAATATGTAGCGACGGGGGCAATGCTGGCCATGCTCGCCGCCTGTTCCTCAAAACCGACCGACCGCGGTCAGCAATATAGCGATGGCAAGTTCACCCAGCCGTTTTCACTGGTAAACCAGCCGGATGCCGTCGGGGCGCCGATCAACGCCGGCGACTTCTCCGAGCAGGTTAATCAAATTCGTAACGCCTCGCCACGCCTCTATAATAGCCAGAGCAACGTCTATAACGCGCTGCAGGAGTGGCTGCGCGCCGGCGGCGACACCCGTACGCTGCGCCAGTTTGGCATCGACGCCTGGCAGATGCAGGGCGTCGACAACTATGGCAACGTCCAGTTTACCGGCTACTACACGCCGGTGGTGCAGGCGCGCCACACCCGTCAGGGCGAATTCCAGTACCCCATTTACCGTATGCCGCCAAAGCGCGGTAAGCTGCCTTCCCGCGCCAGCATCTATGCCGGCGCGCTGAGCGATAACTATGTGCTGGCGTACAGCAACTCGTTGATGGATAACTTCATCATGGACGTGCAGGGCAGCGGCTATATCGACTTTGGCGATGGTTCGCCGCTCAACTTCTTTAGCTATGCCGGGAAAAACGGCTGGCCCTATCGCAGCATCGGCAAAGTGCTGATCGACCGCGGGGAAGTGAAGAAAGAAGATATGTCGATGCAGGCGATCCGCGAGTGGGGTGAAAAGCACAGCGAAGCGGAAGTGCGCGAGCTGCTGGAGCAGAACCCGTCGTTCGTGTTCTTTAAACCGCAGTCTTTCGCGCCGGTGAAAGGGGCCAGCGCTGTGCCGCTGATCGGCCGCGCCTCGGTGGCCTCCGACCGGTCGATTATTCCGCCAGGAACCACCTTGCTGGCCGAGGTGCCTCTGCTGGATAATAACGGCAAGTTTAACGGCCAGTACGAACTGCGCCTGATGGTCGCCCTCGACGTCGGCGGGGCCATCAAAGGCCAGCATTTCGACATCTATCAGGGCATTGGGCCTGACGCAGGCCACCGTGCCGGCTGGTATAACCACTACGGCCGCGTATGGGTGCTGAAAAACGCCCCGGGCGCGGGGAATGTTTTTAGCGGCTAACTCCCCTGGCCGTGCCTGTTGACCAGGGCGCCCGGATGACGCCGCTTGCGGCGGCCTCCGGGCGCTGTCATTTTGTTCTGAGGTTCTATGTCTGTTGTAATCAGCGATGCCTGGCGCCAGCGTTTTGGCGGTACGGCACGTTTATATGGTGAAAAAGCGCTGCAATGTTTTGCCGACGCCCACGTCTGCGTGGTCGGGATCGGCGGGGTCGGCTCCTGGGCGGCGGAAGCGCTGGCGCGGACCGGCATCGGGGCGATCACCCTTATCGATATGGACGATGTCTGCGTCACCAACACCAATCGTCAGATCCACGCCCTCAGCGGCAACGTCGGGCTGGCGAAAGCGGAGGTGATGGCGGAGCGTATTCGTCTCATCAACCCGGAGTGTCGGGTGACGGTGGTGGATGATTTCGTGACCCCGGAAAACGTGGCGGAATATCTTGGCGTCGGCTTTAGCTATGTTATCGACGCGATCGATAGCGTCCGGCCGAAAGCGGCGCTTATCGCCTGGTGTCGCCGCTACAAGGTGCCGCTGGTTACTACCGGCGGGGCGGGCGGTCAGATTGACCCAACGCAGATCCAGGTCGCGGACCTGGCGAAGACCATCCAGGATCCGCTGGCGGCCAAACTGCGCGAGCGGCTGAAAAGCCAGTTTGGGGTGGTGAAAAACAGCAAAGGTAAGCTCGGTGTAGACTGCGTCTTCTCTACGGAAGCGCTGGTCTACCCGCAGGCGGACGGCAGCGTCTGCGCAATGAAGAGCACGGCGGAAGGGCCGAAGCGGATGGACTGCGCTTCCGGCTTTGGCGCGGCGACGATGGTGACCGCGACCTTCGGGTTCGTCGCGGTGTCGCATGCCCTGAAGAAGATGCTGGCGAAAGCGCAGCGTGACGCTGCGGCTTCCGGAAAGTAGTTTCCCCACCGGGCGCGGCGGCGGGAAAGCGAAATCGGGAGATTACCTTTCGCGGGCGGCGGCGAGCACCGCCTCGCTCAGGGCGCTGAGGCCCTGGCTGCGCGAGGCGCTGAGCTGGCCGCGCAGCCCCAGCTCGTCGAACAGCGCCAGCGGATCCTGCGCCAGGATCCCGGCGCGGGTTTTTCCTTCCACGGCGGTTAAAAGTACCGCCAGCAGACCGCGCACAATCCTTCCTTCGCTGTCGCCAAAGAAGTGCAGCCTGCCCTCGGCGTCCTCCTCATAGCCCAGCCAGACGCGGTTCTCACAGCCGGCAATCTCATGGGCCTGCGCTTTGCGCTCGTCGGTCAGCGTCGGCAGCTTTTTGCCCAATAAAATCAGCTGACGGTATTTATCCTCCCACTGGTTCAGCGGGGCGAAGATCTGGCGCAGCGTAGCGTCGGTAATGGTTGTGCCGAAGGGGTGCAGAGTTGTCATTAATCCACCAGAATTTCCAGGGCGCGATCCACCGCGTGGACCAGCGCCGCAACATCGTCTTGGGTATTGTAGGGGGCGAAAGAGGCCCGCAGGGTGCCGCTGACCCCTAAGGCAGCCAGCAGCGGCTGGGCGCAGTGTTGTCCGGCGCGCAGGGCAATGCCGGACTCCGCCAGCAGCGTCACCAGATCGCTGTGATGAATACCCTCAAATTCAAAGGCCAGCAGGCTTGACTGCTGGCAGCGGAAAGAGCGGAAGCCCGGCCGTTTCGCCAGTTCCTCTTCCGCCAGGCTCGCCAGACTGCGGCTCCAGTTTTCCGCCTGGCCGATATCGCTCTGCGCCAGCCACTCCAGCGCGGCGCTGAGGCCTATAACCCCGGCGACATTCGGCGTACCGGCCTCGAGGCCATAGGGGGCCGGCTGCGGCGTAAAGCCGTCAAAGCTGACCTCGGCGATCATTTTCCCGCCGCCGAGCCAGGGCGACATCGCTGCCAGCAGCTCGCTTTTGCCGTACAGGGCGCCGATCCCGGTCGGGCCATACAGCTTATGGCCGGAAAAGGCGTAAAAATCGATATCCAGCGCCTGCACGTCAGCGGGGAAATGCACCGCTCCCTGGGCGCCATCGACCATCACCACCATCCCGGCGGCGTGAGCAAGGCGGATAGCCTGGGCCAGGTCCGGGCAGCCGCCGGTGACGTTGGACATCTGGCCGATGGCCAGCACCCGGCTGCGCGGGGTAATCAGCGCGCTGAGGCTGGCGATATCCGGCAGACGGTCGGCGCCAAGCGGCAGTTTGACCACTCTGGCGCCGGTCTGCCCGGCCACCATCAGCCAGGGCACGAGGTTGGCATGATGCTCGGCTTCGCTAACGATAATTTCATCGCCAGGCTGCAGGCGCGGCCGGACGTAGCTCTGCGCCACCATATTGATGGCCTCGGTGGTCCCTCGCGTCCAGACGATATCTTTGCCGGACGGGGCGTTAAGCCACGCCGCCACGCGATCGCGGGCCGCCTCGTAGCGCTCGGTCAGCCGCTGGGCGGCGGCGAACTGGCTGCGATGGACGTTGCCGGCGCTCAGGCGATAAAACTGGTCGCTGGCGTCGATCACCGCCAGCGGTTTGAGCGCTGTCGCCGCGCTGTCGAGATAGACGCCGGCATTGGCCAGAGCCGGAAACTGCGCGCGAAAGTGCGCCGGGTTGAATGCGTTCATGGAATTCCTCGTATCAATGCCGCGATCGTCGCGCAATTTGCCGGGCGTGACAAGGTCTCTGCGTCCTGTGGAATTGTCCGAATGTGACTCCACGTCGGTCAAAGAGGGTTATGCTGAAAAGTGTTGGGTTTGTGTTTTAACCTATTACTTAACGAGTCACGAATAGTATAAATAGCCGTAAGGAGAGAAAAATGAAAATGACTAAGGCCGCTGCGATTATCTCTGCCTGTATGCTGACTTTAGGCCTGAGCGCCTGTTCCTCTAACTATGTGATGCATACCAATGATGGGCGAACCATCGTTACCGACGGGAAACCGCAAACCGATAATGATACTGGCATGATCTCGTATAAGGACGCGTGGGGCAACAAACAGCAGATCAATCGCTCTGACGTGAAACAGCTGGGTGAGCTGGACGAGTAAGGCAGTAAAAAGGCAAAAAAAAGCACCGCGCGTTGCGGTGCTACATTAAATCACTATGGACAGACAGGGTAAATGTACAGGAAGTGAAAAGGGGTAGCTTTGCTACCAGGGTCTGCAAAGACAGACCAATTGCAAACACAACAACACAACATCACAACCGTAAGCCAAAAGCTTGATGGAACACGCATTCCAAAAAAAGCTTCTCGTTCCGGCTCAGGAAGTGCCGCCACTATAGGTATTTGCTGGTAGAACCTCAACGGACAATTTATAATGGCTCAGATAAAAAAAACTAATAGGTTAATCATTGTTTCCTATTTGTTAAATTGAGTTAACATCTAAGCCAGAATAACCATGTCGAAGCGATTACCACCTCTGAATGCATTACGTGTTTTTGATGCAGCCGCACGTCATCTCAGCTTCACTCGGGCAGCCGATGAGCTTTTTGTGACGCAGGCCGCAGTCAGCCATCAAATCAAGTCTCTCGAGGATTTTCTGGGCCTTAAGCTGTTCCGGCGGCGCAATCGTTCGCTGCTGTTAACGGAAGAAGGGCAGAGCTATTTTCAGGATATTAAAGAGATTTTTTCGCAACTGACGGAAGCGACGCGTAAACTGCAGGCGCGCAGCGCCAAAGGGGCATTAACGGTCAGTTTATTGCCAAGTTTCGCCATTCAGTGGCTGGTGCCAAGACTCACAAGCTTTAACTCAGCTTATCCGGGAATCGACGTCAGGATCCAGGCGGTGGACCGTCAGGAGGATAAGCTGGCGGACGATGTCGATGTGGCGATTTTTTATGGCCGCGGCAACTGGCCGGGCCTGCGTGTGGAAAAATTGTACGCCGAGTATCTGCTGCCGGTCTGTTCCCCGCTCTTGCTCACCGGCGACAAAGCATTGAAAACGCCTGCCGATCTGGCGCAACATACCCTGCTTCACGATGCGTCCCGCCGCGACTGGCAAACTTATACCCGTCAGCTTGGTCTAAGCCATATTAATGTGCAGCAGGGGCCGATTTTCAGCCATAGCGCGATGGTGCTGCAGGCGGCCATTCACGGGCAGGGCGTGGCGCTGGCCAACAACGTCATGGCGCAGTCCGAAATTGAAGCCGGTCGTCTGGTGTGTCCGTTTAATGATGTTCTGGTCAGTAAGAATGCGTTTTACCTTGTTTGCCATGACAGTCAGGCAGAACTGGGTAAAATAGCCGCTTTCCGGCAGTGGATCCTGGCGAAAGCGGCAAGTGAACAAGAAAAATTCCGCTTTCGTTATGAACAATAATTACTTGTAGGGTAACAACATGACCAGCCGTTTTATGCTGATATTCGCCGCGATTAGCGGCTTTATCTTTGTGGCTCTGGGCGCCTTTGGCGCGCATGTCTTAAGTCAATCGCTCGGCGCGGCGGAGATGGCCTGGATCCATACCGGCCTGGAGTATCAGGCCTTCCATACCCTGGCGATTTTTGGTCTGGCGGTGGCGATGCAGCGTCGGATCAGTATCTGGTTCTACTGGAGCAGCGTATTTCTGGCGTTAGGGACCGTGCTGTTCAGCGGCAGCCTCTATTGTCTGGCGCTCTCTCATTTACGTCTGTGGGCGTTCGTGACCCCGGTGGGCGGCGTAAGCTTCCTCGCCGGTTGGGTTTTAATGTTAATTGGTGCAATTCGTCTGAAACGTAAGGGCGTTGTTCATGAATAAGGTTGTCCTCTATTGTCGCCCTGGGTTTGAGAAAGAGTGCGCAGCAGAAATTACCGATAAGGCAGCCCGCCTTGAGGTGTTTGGTTTTGCCCGGGTCAAAGAAGACTCTGGCTATGTAATTTTTGAAGGTTATCAGCAGGACGACGGCGAGAAGCTGGTGCGCGATCTGCCGTTCAGCTCGCTGATTTTCGCCCGACAGATGTTTGTGGTCGGCGAACTGCTGCGCGACCTGCCGCCGGAGGATCGCATAACCCCGATCGTCGGCATGCTGCAGGGCGTGGTGGAGAAGGGTGGCGAGCTGCGTGTGGAAGTGGCGGATACCAACGAAAGCAAAGAGCTGATGAAGTTCTGCAGCAAGTTTACGGTGCCGTTACGCGCGGCGCTGCGCGAGGCGGGCGTGCTGACCAACTATGAAACGCCAAAGCGACCGGTGGTGCATGTGTTCTTTATCGCACCCGGCTGCTGCTATACCGGCTACTCATACAGCAACAACAACTCACCGTTCTATATGGGCATTCCGCGGCTGAAGTTTCCGTCCGACGCCCCGAGCCGTTCCACCCTCAAGCTGGAAGAGGCGTTCCACGTCTTTATTCCGGCGGACGAGTGGGACGAGCGTCTGGCGAACGGCATGTATGCCGTCGATCTCGGCGCCTGCCCGGGCGGCTGGACCTATCAGCTGGTGAAGCGCAACATGTGGGTCTCTTCGGTCGATAACGGCCCGATGGCCCAGAGCCTGATGGATACCGGCCAGGTGACCTGGCTGCGCGAAGACGGTTTCCGCTATCGTCCGAACCGCAACAACATCTCGTGGATGGTCTGCGATATGGTGGAGAAACCGGCGAAGGTGGCGGCGCTGATGGCGCAGTGGCTGGTCAACGGCTGGTGCCGGGAGACCATCTTCAACCTCAAGCTGCCGATGAAAAAGCGCTATGAAGAGGTGTCGCAGAATCTGGCCTATATTCAGGCCCAGCTGGACGAGCACGGCGTTAACGCCCAGATCCAGGCGCGTCAGCTGTATCACGATCGTGAAGAGGTGACCGTTCACGTGCGCCGCCTGTGGGCCGCCGTCGGCGGACGTCGCGACGAGCGTTAATCCTTCCCCCTCAGGCCGGAGACGCGTGCGCGTCCTCCGGCCTTCCCCTTAAGGCTGCGGCGCATCCGACACAATATGCGTCACGTCATCCAGATGACCAATCCTCGCCTCGCCGGAGCGGTTGAACTTGCTTTTGTCGATCAGCAGTAGCGACTGCGCCGCCCGCTTAAGCAGGATCGATTTGAAGTCGGCATTGAACGCATTGGAGTCCCACAGCGCGCCCTGCGGGTCGATGCCTTCGCAGGAAAAAATAAACAGATCGATCTCCAGCGATTTCAGCTGGGAAATCAGCGCCGGGTTCACGTAGCAGCCATATTTCCGCTGCAGAGTGCCGCCGGAGCAGGTGAGCGTGATCTGGTCGCGTTTGGCCAGCTCCTGGCAGATGGGCTGGCTGTTGGTAAAGACGTGCAGCGGGCGGTCCGGCAGCTGGCGGGCGAGATACCAGCAGGTGGAGCTGGCATCGAGGGCGATCACCATCCCTTCGTCAATCCAGGCCAGCGCTTCGCGGGCGATGTCGGCTTTATGCGCGTAATGGCTTTTCAGGCGCATGTGGAAAGGATCGCCGCTGTCCTGGCTGCGCTGGTGGATCACTTTGGCCCGGCCGTGGTTACGCAGCACTTTGCCCTGCGCCTGCAGCTCGCTCAGATCGCGGCGAATAGTTTCCCTGCTGACGTTGAGCTGTTTTGACAACGTTTCGGTGGTCAGGCTGCTGTGGGTGATCAGGAGATCGACGATCGCCTGCTGGCGGGCTGCTTTCATTTATTCTCATCCCATCATTGATTGAGCGTCTGCATCAGGCAGACGCTCCGGCATGAGATTACGGCGTGACTCCTTTTTTTAAAAGGATATTTCCGTACTTAGCGCACTCTCCTGTGATAACGATCGCAAAGGCTTTTTGCGCCCGGTCGTAGAAGGCAAAGCGGTCAATCCGCACGATATCCGGGCAGGGGGCCTGCGCCGATAGCGCCTGCCGATAGCGCTGTTCCACCGTCGGGTCGAGCGCATCGCCTTCGACGGCGGCCATCATCACCACCGGCGGCGCATAGCTGTCTAATTCGAACAGCGGGATAATCGCCTGCAGCAGATCGCTGACTCGCAGGCCATCGGCGCGGATCACCTGCGGCCCCATGCTGTGCGCCGGGAAATGGGCATCGGAAAAAATGATTTCATCCCCATGGCCCATTTCGGCCAGCACTTTCAGCAGTTCCGGCGATATCAGCGGGGAAATGGTTTTGAGCATCTCAGGCTTCCTCTATCAGTTCAGGTTCAGTTTGCGGCCAGACATAGCGGTAGCGGTACGCGACCTGCGCTCTGGCCTGTTCTGGCGAAGAGAACTCGCCCACGCCATACCAGCCAAACATCGCCGCGCCGGCCACGGTGGTTTCGGCATCGTCGAGGACTTTGATCGGTATCCCGAGTCGGTTGGCCTTGATCTGGTTCCATAGCGCGTTGCGGCTGCCGCCGCCCACCAGCAGCAGCTCTTTCGCCCTGAAGCCGCCGATTTTTTCCAGGGTTTGCAGATGCTGCGCCAGCTGATCGCTTAACCCCTCCAGCGCGGCGCGGTAAAAATGGCCGCGGGTGGTGTTGAGCGTGACGCCCTGCCAGCCGGCGTGCTGGCTGGCGAGCAGGTCACACTGCATCCTGACGCCCTGGGCGCCGGGCGGGATCGCCTGCGCTTCGTCAATCAGCGTCTGCCATGGGGTGTCAGCGCTATACAGCAGTTTGCGCACCCACTCGAGCACGCCGGAGGCCAGCCACTGCATCCCCGGGTTATAGCGGCCCGGCTGGCTGTCCAGCTCGCAGGTGGAGCCGCTGTAGTCACAGAGCAGCGAGGTGTCGACCTGCGCGCTGCGCACCATCAGGATCTCCCAGGTCCCGGAGGAGAGCACCGGCTCATCCTGCCCGGCGCCGGCGCCAAACAGAGCGAACTGGGTGTCATGCCCGGCCGAGATAACCGGGATCCCGACGGGAAGGCCCAGCAGCGCAGCGGCCTCCGGCAGCAGGGCGCCGATCGGCTGGCCTGCTTCAACCAGCCGCGGGAACAGGCGGCGCGGCAGGCCGGTCGCCTGCAGGATCGGCGCGCTGAAATCGCGCTGCCGGAGATCGAGCATCTGGCTGGTGCCCGCCATGGTGAGGTCGGTGGTGAACTCCCCGGTCAGCCGATGGTTGATCAGCGATGAAATAAACAGCCAGGCATGGGCCTGCGCCAGCAGCTGCGGGTGGTTCTCTTTCAGCCACACCAGCTTATACAGGGTGTTGAACGCAAACGCGCCGACGCCGGCTATCTGCTGCAGCTGGCGCGCGGGCATATACTGGCTGATTTTCTCCATCACCGCCGCGGTGCGTGGGCATTTCCAGCTGATGATCGGATACAGCAGGGCGCCCTTCTCATCTACCAGCGCGCCATCGACGCCAAAGGTCGTGACGGTAATGCCGCGCACAGTGCAGGAGGCCAGCTGGTCATGGATCTGCCGACAGCAGTCGGCAAAGCGCTGCATAATGGCCTCCAGCGACCACTGGTGCCAGTCGCTTTTTTCCGCCGCGATGTCGCTGGCGTTCGCCGTTGCGGCGCGGGCGATAATGTTCCCTTGTCGATCCACGGCCATCGCCCGCACGTTCGTGGCGCCGCAGTCGAGGACCAGGATAACGTCTTGCTTCATAGTGACTCCCGAAACAACATTGCCGGATGGCGCAGCGCTTATCGGCCTACAGACCGCGCGCGTCTGTAGGCCAGGTAAGCCTGCGCCTCCGGGCGAAACCAACCTGTTAACGCTTATACAGCGGCCCGTAGTTCTGGCAGGCGCGGTAGTCCTGGCCCTCGATATCCATGCCGTGCGCGGCCCAGGCGGAAGGGCGATAGATTTTCGCCTCTTCCACGTTGTGCATGCAGACCGGAATGCGCAGCATGGCGGCGAGGGTAATGAAATCTGCGCCAACGTGGCCGATGGTCAGCACGCCGTGGTTGGCGCCCCAGTTGGCCATCACCGAGTACACATCGCTGAACGGGCCCTTGCCGGTCAGGCGTGGGGCAAACCAGGTGGTGGGCCAGGTGGAGTTGGTGCGGGCGTCGAGCTGGTCGTGCATCGCTTTGGGCAGCGCTACGCTCCAGCCTTCGGCAATTTGCAGCACCGGCCCCAGACCTTTGATGATGTTCACCCGGGTCATGGTGAACGGCACGCCGCCTTCGGTCAGGAAGCGGGAAGAGAAGCCGCCGCCGCGGAAGTATTCGTGGATCGCCGGGCACCATTCGGTCGCCGCGAGGCAGGCATCCGCCTCGCTCTGCTCAATCTCCCAGTGGGGTTTCATCGTCGGATTGCCCTGCGCGTCGCGCTGCTGGCAGGAGCCGTCCAGCGCCGCAGAGCCGGAGTTAATCAGGTGAATGATGCCGTGCTCCGCCCGCCCGGTGAGCGGCTGCCCGGTGACCCGTTCAACGGCATCCGGCGACCAGTAGGTGCGTACGTCGGCAAACACCTGGGCGGTGCCGGTGAGCTGATGGCCCATCAGCATGGCCACGCCGTTGAGGCTGTCGTTTTCGGTAGCGACGACAAACGGTTCGCGCACCCCGTTCCAGTCAAAAGAGCTGTTGAGCAGCGCTTCGGCGGTATCGCCATTGGGGTATTGATCGGTCCAGTGGCGCTGACCCTGGAAACCGGCGGCGATGGCGTTGTAGCCCAGCGACTCCTCCACCAGTCCTTTTTCTGCGAGCTTCGGGTTACCCTGCATCATGTCGCGGATGCACATCGCCATCAGCAGGCTCTCTTTCAGCACCGCGCGGCTCTGCGTTTCATTGCGCTTATACTGCTCAGCGTTCTGATCTTCGCCGTAGCGGAAGTGTTTATCCGCCCACGCCAGCGCCATCTCCAGCTCGGTTTCATCATAGATTTTTTGATCGATTCGCCGGCGCAGCTCCGTCATGTCGACAGCCTGAACCTTCATGCCGAGCCAGGACTCAAAAAAGTTGTGGTCGACGATAGATCCGGCGATGCCCATTGAGACGCCGCCCAGCGACAGATAGCTTTTCCCTTTCATACTGGCGACAGCCAGGCCGGCGCGAGCGAAGCGCAACAGCTTTTCTTCGACATCCGCCGGGATCGAGGTGTCATCGGCATCCTGCACGTCATGTCCGTAGATGGAGAACGCCGGGATCCCTTTCTGGCTATGGGCCGCCAGCGCCGCGGCCAGATAGACCGCCCCCGGACGCTCGGTGCCGTTAAAGCCCCAGATGGCCTTCGGGCGCAGCGGATCCATGTCGATGGTTTCGCTGCCGTAGCACCAGCAGGGGGTGACGGTGATGGTGACGCCGACGTTCTGGCTGCTGAATTTCTCTTCACAGGCGGCCGACTCGGCCATGCCGGCGATGCAGGTATCGGCAATCACGCACTCCACCCGGGCGCCGCAGGCGTGGCGCAGTTTCTCGCTGATAAGCGCGGCGGTGGCTTTCGCCATGTTCATGGTTTGCGCTTCCAGCGACTCGCGGACCCCCATGCGACGACCATCGATTACCGGACGAATACCGATCTTCGGTAAGC